>JAKLIC010000110.1 GCA_022709825.1 Bacteroidota bacterium
GAATTTCAGTTCAGGATTGGTTTCATCAAATACTGATATTCGGGTCACGCTAGCTTTTGAAAAAGCTGAATGGCAACCTAATCAAGAAATTGATCAAAGTTTATTTGATATATCTCCTGCTGTAAAAGGAAAAATGATGGCATTGGCTTCTAATACCATAGCGTTTATTCCCGAAAAACCTTTAGAACAAGATACAGAATACCGGATTGTTTTCAAATTATCCAAACTCATCAAAACACCAAAAAACCTTTCTGAATTTAAGTTCTCCATTAAAACACTGAAACAGGATTTTATAGTTAATGTATTGGATTTACAGTCGTATAACAGAGAATGGCAATTTTTGAACGGAACCATTCAAACCAGTGATCAAATGAGTTTTGAAACCGCGTCTAAGTTAGTAGAAGCGTCTCAAAACGGAACTAAATTAAAAATAAAATTTGATAAAGAATTTAGCCGAGGAACAGAATTTAAATTTATCATCGACAGCATTAAACGGGAAGTCGAAGATAGTAAAATTAAAATTTCATGGAATGGAAATCCATTTGACATCGACCAAAAAGGAATGGTAGATTTTGAGATTCCAGGTAAAAATAATTTTAAAATTGTGGGCTTAGAGGTTGGCGATGATGATAATCAGTCGTTGCTTATCAATTTTTCTGACCCTATTAAAAAAGGGCAGGATTTAAGAGGATTAGTTTCAGTAGAAACTGCTATTGCTAATAAATTTTCTATCGAAGGAAATATATTGAAAGTGTTTTTTAGTGAACCACTTAAAGGAGATTTATTAGTGGAAATTTTCCAAGGTATCGAAAGCGAGGAAGGCTACAAAATGAAAGAAACACATGCACAAAAAGTTGCCTTCAATGAAATAAAACCGGGTATCCGTTTCATGAAAAACGGAACAATTTTACCAAGTTCCAATAATTTAAAAATTAACTTTGAAGCAGCTAATTTGAAAGCAGTTGACGTAAAAATTTATAAAATTTATAAGAATAATATCCTTCAATTTTTACAAGACAATGACTTAAATGGGAAAAGAAATCTGAGAAAAGTTGCCACACCCGTAGCAAAACAGACAATCAATTTAATAGATAAAAAATTACCCAATTACAGCAAGTGGAACAGTTTTGCTTTGGATTTAGCCAAAGTTATCACTCCGGAGCCGGGAGCCATCTATCGTGTTGAATTGTCTTTCAAAAAGAGTTATTCTTTGTATAAATGTTCAAATTCAACTACTGAAACGGAATCAGAGGAAGAAGAATCCGAAGAAGTGCGTTCTAACGATGATGATTATTATGATTATTATTGGTATGATGATTACGATTGGTACGACAGCAAAGATCCTTGCGAAAATGATTATTATAGTCGAGGGCCAATCGGGATGAATGTACTGGCTTCAGATTTAGGGGTTATTGCTAAAAGAGGAGAAAACGGTTCTTATCTTTTTGCGGTTACAAATATTGTTAACACCCAGCCGGTTTCAGGTGCAACAGTTGAACTGTATAATTTTCAACAACAAAAATTAGCATCAGGTATAACAAATGTAGAAGGAATTACTAAATTCGAATTGAACAAATATGCCTATTTTGCCATAGTAACAAAAGGGAAACAATCTACCTATGTAAAATTAGACGAAGGCTATTCGCTTTCCGTAAGTAATTTTGATGTTTCCGGCGAAAAATTACAAAAAGGACTCAAAGGTTATATTTATGGTGAAAGAGGCGTTTGGCGACCTGGCGACACCTTGTTTTTGAGTTTTATGTTGAATGATGCTGCGAGCAAATTGGATAAATCTCATCCTATTAGTTTCAAACTTAATGATCCAAACGGAAAATTAACCTTTCAATCGGTGCAGAAATATAATGACCTGAATCATTACAAATTTATTATTCCCACTCGGGATAGTCATCCTACAGGAAATTGGGAAGCAGTTATCAGTGTGGGTGGAGCAAAGTTTTATAAAAGTATCAAGATTGAAACTATTAAACCCAATCGGCTAAAAATTAAAAATAAATTTGATTCTGAAATTTTATCAACCTCCAAAATAAATACAAGTCAAGTTGAAGTGACTTGGTTACATGGTGCTATTGCAAAAGATTTAAAAATGGAAATGCAAGCTAAAATCATGCAACAAAAAACCACTTTTAAAGGATTTGCCAATTATAATTTTGATGACCCAATCCGTCAATTTGAAACGGAAGAGACAACTGTTTTTACTGGAAAAGTGAATAGTGAAGGAAAGGCAACCGTAAATTTTCAACCTAAAGTAAGTAGCCAATCACCGGGTATGTTAAAAGCCAGTTTAATGACAAAAGTCTATGAAAATGGTGGTGATTTCAGTGCAGATGTGATGGTGGCGACACTTTCACCGTATAAAACATATGTAGGTTTAAAAACACCCGATCCAAATAAATATGGTTTGTTAGAAACCGGAAAAATGAACCGCTACGATATTGTAACCGTAGATGAAAAAGGAAATCCGAAAGCAGTACAGAACCTTATAGTTCAGGTTTATAAAGTGGAATGGAGATGGTGGTGGGATGCGAGTTATGACAACCTTTCCAGTTATGTTTCTAATAATTCAACTTCGTCCTATAAGAATTTTGCAGTTAGTACAAATGCAAGTGGAAAAGCAAGCGTTCAATTTAAAAATGAAGAAAATGAATGGGGTCGTTATCTTATTCGGGTAACTGATGAAACAGGTGGACACGCTACCGGTTCTACCGTAATGATTGATTGGCCATATTGGTCCGGAAAAACCAGAAATACCGATGCTTCTAATGCTTCGATGTTGATGTTTTCCACCGATAAAAAAAATTATGCTGTTGGCGAAAAAGCTAAAATATCCTTTCCCTCCAGTGCCGGTGGAAGAGCATTAATTTCATTAGAAAATGGCTCTCGTGTGGTAAAAACCTTCTGGGCAACCACACAAAAAGGAGAGACCAAAGTAGAAATTCCGATTACGGGCGACATGGCTCCTAACGTGTTTGTTCACATCACGTTGTTGCAACCGCATGCGTCCACGTTAAATGATTCACCGATTCGTTTGTACGGTATTGTGCCGATAGAAGTAATCGATAAAAATACGATTATAGAACCACAAATCAGTATGCCTAAAATCTTGAAACCGGAAGAAAAAGTGAACATCCGCGTAAGCGAAAAATCAGGAAAAGCGATGACGTATACCTTGGCAATTGTAGATGATGGTTTATTGGATCTAACCCGTTTCAAAACCCCGAATGCTTGGAACAGTTTCTACACCCGAGATGCATTAGGGGTAAAAACTTGGGATATTTTTGATGAGATAATAGGAGCGTATGGTGGACGAATTAACCAAGTTTTCAGCATCGGAGGTGATGAAGATTTAGGCGGAAGCAAAGCCAAAAAAGCCAATCGTTTTAAACCGGTTGTAATTTACCTTGGCCCATTCAAATTAGAAAAAGGGCAAGCCAAGATTCATCATATCAAAATGCCAAATTATGTTGGTTCTGTTCGAACGATGGTCGTGGCTGGTGATATTAATTCAAGTGCTTACGGTTCAGCTGAAAAAACAACGCCGGTGAGAAAACCTTTAATGGTCTTGGCTTCGTTACCAAGAAAAATTTCTCCTTCGGAAAAAGTAACACTTCCGGTAACCATTTTTGCGATGGAATCTAAAGTTAAAAATGTTTCGGTACAAATCAAAACCAATAATGGTGTTCGGGTAATGGGAAGCAGTTCTCAAAACTTAACTTTCACTCAACCGGATGAAAAAATGGCGTATTTTAATTTGGAAGTAGGCAGTGCCACCGGATTAGCTAAAGTACAGGTTATCGCCACTTCCGGAAGCGAAAGAGCAACCTACGAAGTAGAATTAGACATCACTAACCCAAATCCGGTAACTTCTGAATTTACCGATGTAGTTTTGGAACCGAATAGTTCAAAAACAATAGATGTTTCAACTTTCGGAGTCGCTGGAAGTAACAAAGCTCAATTGGAAGTTTCGTCTTTCCCGACGATTGATTTTAGCAGAAGATTACAGTATTTGATTCAATATCCACATGGTTGTTTAGAGCAAACCACGTCGAGTGTGTTCCCGCAATTGTATTTGGCGGATATTTTCGATTTGGATCAAAACCGTAAAACCGAAATTCAGAAAAACATCAAAATCGGTATCCAGAAATTGGGGGGTTTTCAAATTGCCAATGGTGGATTCTCCTATTGGAGTGGACAAAATTATGCAGACGATTGGAGTTCGTCCTACGTGGGGCATTTCCTTATTGAAGCCGAGAAAAAAGGCTATGTGTTGCCACTCAATTTCAAAACCAAATGGATTGGTTACCAACAAAAAGCGTCAAAAGAATGGCGATTTGCCAAAAACGGAAACGATTTTGCTCAAGCTTATCGTTTATACACGTTGGCCTTGGCAGGTTCGCCCGACATGGCTTCGATGAACCGTTTGCGGGAAACTATCGGAATTTCCAACGAAAGTAAATTGCGTTTAGCTGCCGCCTATGCGTTGGCAGGGCAAAAACAAGCGGCACAAAGTGTCTTTAACCAAAGTAAAATCGACGATACTAATCCAAATAGTTACTACTATTATGGTTCGCCTGAACGCAATAAAGCGATGGCATTGGAAACGCTAATTTTGATTGGCAACAAACAAAGAGCCTTCAAAATGGCGACCGATTTGGCCAAAAACATGGCTTCCGACCAATGGATGAGCACCCAAACCACGGCTTATAGTTTATATGCTATGTCCAAATTTGCTCAACAAAACGGTGGAAAAGGTGTGGAAGTAAATTTTTCTGTGAATGGCAAACCGCAAAGCATCAAAACCGCTAAATCGTTGGCAAACCGAAATTTGGAAATCAAAACCGGAAGCAATTCCATCACCATAAAAAACACCAAATCCAATACGTTATATGTGCGAGTGTTAACTAGCGGAATTTTACCGATTGGTCAGGAAAAAGCAATGCAAAGTAAGTTGTTTACCAATTTGGTCTTTAAAAGCAGAAGTGGAGCTCCGGTGAACGTGACTAAAATTACTCAAGGCACTGAGTTTATTGCCGAAATCACTATTAGAAACCAAACCAACGAACGAGTTGAAAATCTGGCATTAACCCAAATTATCCCATCCGGATTTGAAATTGTAAACACCCGTTTCACCGATTTTGGCAGTTTTGGCAACAATGTAGCTGACCATATCGATATTCGTGACGAGAGAACCAATTTCTATTTTGGTCTCAAAGCCAACGAGTCCAGAACGTTCCGAGTGCTGTTGAATGCTTCTTATTTAGGTCGCTACTATTTACCCGGTATGCAAGCTGAAGCGATGTATGATAACACGTATGCGGCACGAAC
>JAKLIC010000111.1 GCA_022709825.1 Bacteroidota bacterium
AGGGTACATTCACGGTTTTACCGAAAATTATGTGAAAGTAAAAACGCCTTGGAATCCGGAATTGGTGAATACGTTGCACGAAATCAAATTGACAAAGATTGATGAAGATGGTGCGGTGAGGATGGAGTTTGTGAGGGATTTAATTTCTGTATAATACGTTTTTACTTCTCAAATACAATCAATCGTCCGTCAATTTTCACACTTGTAAAACCTATATTTTTCTGAATCCATAAGATAGATTTCTGATGGTAGAAAAAAACGTGCGTTGGATCGTTTTTATAGCCCCAGGAATCGAAGTTTTTGACTTCAGTGAATAAATCGGTTTTGCAGTACAATTTCCCTCCCGGTTTTAAAAGATTGAAAAGTAATTCAAATTCTTTTTTGGGATGGTGAAAATGCTCAATCACTTCACAACAGGCAATGTAATCGTATTTTTGTTTTAAAGTTTCCGAGTTATCCGCAAAAAAGGGATCATATTCCTGTATGTCATAGTCATTATCACGTAACATTTTTGTGATTACCGGTCCGGTTCCGGAACCAAAGTCCAAACCCTTATCTGTTTTTTTGAAATCGTTAAGAATACTGTCTACAATTGGAGAAACAAATGATTGGTAACGAATGTCATTCACATCATTGTTATGCATTTCATAATGTTTTCTTTCCTCTGTTTCTGAAATGTAGTTTTTATCATCTAAGAATACGGAAAAGCATTTGGTGCAAAAATAAAATTCACGCGATTTTTGACTGTAGAAATGATTAGAAGGATGATTACAAAGTGGGCATTTCATTATTATAACTTAATTCCAGGAGGAAGTAATTCTTTATAAGCAGGATTTTTTCTGAAAAAGTGAGCCAATTTAGGGTGAGTTGGAACCACTTTAAACTTTCGTTCTACCGCAATGGAAAGTACTTCTCTTATAAAATCTTCAATGTATTCATTTGGTAAATTTTCAGGTTGATTGAGTTTTGTCAAAAATATTTTTCGTTCCTGAATAGCATATTCCATTACCAATAATCCAAATTCTGTTGGTGTTTCAAAATGTCTTAAGAGTAGATTGTCTTTAATTTCCATGGTATTTCAATTTTAATCGATAAAAGCATTTAGAAAAGATACATGTCGAATAAAAATGCATTACAAATGTACGGTTTTTAATTTTTTTAGGGATTAGCAATGCCGGTAAATCTCAAACATTTAACATTTAAGGACTATTATTTAATACTAATTTGTACTGATTTTTAGAGATTAGCCTTAATTTTAAACCCATTAATTGAATTCACCAATGGAAAAAATTCCGGTTTATTTTATGCCTGGTTTAGCGGCCAGTACAACAATTTTTGAACGGATACATTTGCCTGAGGATATTTTTGAAATCTTTTTTTTGGAGTGGGTAATTCCAATAAAAAATGAAACTTTGGTGATGTACGCCAGCCGATTAGCAAAGGAAATTGTTCATGAAAATCCGGTATTAATTGGCGTATCTTTTGGGGGCGTTTTAGTTCAGGAAATGGCAAAAATTATTCCTGTTCGAAAAACGATTATTATTTCCAGTGTCAAATCGAATCAGGAATTTCCAAGGCGAATGAAAATTGCGAAAGCCACTAAAGCATATAAATTGTTGCCCACCGGATTAGTCCACAATGTTGAAGGTTTGGCGAAGTTTGCTTTTGGCGATAGTATCAATCAAAGGCTTAAATTATATGAGAAATATTTGAGTGTAAGAGATAAATCCTATTTAGATTGGGCTTTGGAATCAATAATTTTGTGGGATAGAACCATTGAAGACAAAAATGTTGTTCATATTCACGGTGATGCGGATGATGTTTTTCCAATAAAATATATTTCCAATTGTCACGTTGTCAAAGGAGGATCTCATATTATGATATTGAGTAAATACAAATGGTTGAATGAAAATTTGCCAAAAATTATTTTAAATGAATTATGAGTTGGATTGATTTTTGTAGTTTTACCATAACCAATAAAAAAAAATAGAAAATGAAAAGGATTAATCAAATTATAATTGTGCTCGTTTTATTCGGACTGAGTGGAATATTTATTTATTCAACTTCCAAGAAAACAATGGTTACGGATAAAGTTGAAGCGTATGCTTTACCTAATCAAATCGATTTTGCAGGTGAATCTACCCCTTTAAATTTAGTAGACGTTCGTGAGCGATTGGATCGCGAAATGTTGATTAATACTAATTTACATTCTACTACTACACTAATATTGAAAAGGGCAAATAGAGTATTTCCTGTAATTGAACCAATTTTGAAAAAATATGGTGTTCCGGATGATTTTAAGTATTTAGCTGTAATTGAAAGTGGCTTAGTAAATGTGGTTTCCCCTGCGGGAGCAAGAGGTGTGTGGCAGTTTATGCCTGAAACGGCGAAAGAAAAAGGAATGGAAGTAAACGACTTGGTTGATGAACGATATCATTTAGAAAAATCAACTGAAGCTGCTTGTCGCTATTTATTAGATGCGAAAAATAAATTTGGCAGTTGGACATTAGCTGCAGCTGCTTATAATGGAGGGATGGGCGGCATTAATAAACAAATGGAAAGCCAACAAGTTGGTAATTACTATGATTTGTTATTAACAGAAGAGACTTCCCGTTATGTTTTTCGGATTTTGGCTTTAAAAGAAATTATGAAAAATCCTGTAAAATATGGTTTTGATATTCCAAATGAGCAACTGTATTTCCCAATTGAAATGAAAAAAGTTCAAGTTGATAGTTCTATTACAAATTTGACTTCTTTCGCTAAGAATATGGGAATAAATTATAAAATTTTAAAACTACACAATCCGTGGTTACGAGATAAAAAATTAGATAATAAATCTAGAAAAGTCTACACATTGGAAATTCCAACAGAGGGTTATTAATTATTTTACAAATGAAAATGACTACAACAACCCTTATTCTATTGCTTTGTATTGGACTTTTAGCTGGTGTTTTAAGTGGGTTAATTGGTATTGGTGGTGGAATTATTATGATTCCTTTGTTATTGCTTTTAGGATTATCACAACACCAAGCACAAGGTACTAGTTTGGCAGTTTTGGCTGTTCCGGTGACTGCTTTAGCGGCATTTAATTATTATAAAGAAGGCTATGTCGATTGGAAATATGCTGCTTTAATAGCTGTTTTTTTTGTTATTGGAGGTTATATTGGCAGTAAATTTGCCCTTCAAATAGATGAAAAGGTGCTAAAAAAAATATTTGGTTTTGTACTCTTATTAGTGGCCGGAAAATTAATTTTCGGAAAATAAGTTTATTGATTTACTAAAAAGTCTTTTTTGTTTTGAATACTTGTTAATTGATAAATACGTTCTTTAAATACAGCATAATTCATTTCATACGCTTTTTTATTAGGTGTTTTTAAAGGAACCGAAGCAGCACCTCTTTTAATATCAATTATTTGTAAATTGGAATCAATTAGATAACACGTTGGAAAACCTAGTGTTTCCTTCATGTTTTCAACTATTTCATTATCATTTTTATAGTTTTTGTGGGCGTAACAAATTTCAATTTGACCACTTATCTTTTTGGAAAATTTTTTAACTTCTTGTTTTTTACCCCATACAATGACTACAAATTCTATTTCCTTATGAAATTCTTTAGCCAGTTTATTTAACGCTAAAATTTCTCCTTTTCCCGGAACACACCAAGCAGCATAAGTAACTAAAAAAATTGGTTTTTTAACTTTACTAATTTTAAGTTTTCTGTCAGAAACCCTTTTTAAAGTAAAATCATTGAATTTGGAACCTATTAATTGATTTTGAACTAAGCTGTCAAATAAAAATTGTCCTCTTTCAAAATCACCGGATTTATAGGCTTTGTTACTTTGCTGCTTAAATTTTGAAAAGTTTGTACGGATTGCATCGGAGAAGAGTCGCTCATTTTCTTGTCCGAAAAGAGGGAAGAATTGACCTAAAAATAATAATATGACTAATAAATTTTTCATCTGATTAGTATATTAACAACTCAAATGTATAAAAACTTTTCAACAAATCCATATTTTTTTCAAATATCTCATTGATAATTAGAGTAATGTCAAATATTTGTCTTCAATTAAGTTTTAAGTTGGACTGTTTTTAATTACAAAAATAGCAATCCAACATTTTTTGTTTTCCATCATCATAGCTCAAATTATCACTGAAATTTTTGAAAAAATTAAATTTATAGTAAAATAGAAATCATTAAATTATACTAATAAGGAATTGTTACTAAATCAAAAATTTTATCGAAATAAGTGATAAGTGTCTCATCAAATTATCGAAATCGAGTAATTTAAGTCTTCAAAAAACTATACATTACCACATCAAAAGAATAAAATTTATATAATGAATAAATTATTTTTTAATTTTTGAATATCTTTTATTTCTATTTATCATTTAAGGTTAATTTATTTAAATATCTTGCTAATCATAATTTATACGTTTTGTAAATCAACAAAATAAATTACTAATAGACTCTAATCTTTTGCGTTTAAACTTATTTAGCTAGAAAATTTTAAATATCAGTATTTTACCTAAAGCAAGATTTTGCTCCTATTTAATTTTCAAAATTGTAAAATCAATTCAATTTTAAAATTAAAAATGAATCTTTCACTTATTTTTAGGCAGTGTATATTTTTTGTTGAGGTTGTTTTGAGAATTATTTAATAATTCATTACTATTTTTATAGAATCAAAAATATAACTAATAACTTTTTACATATTTCATTAAACTGTATATCTTCAAACTAAATTGGACTTTTGCTAAGAGAGTATTTTGTTAATAATTCAAAGATAAATGTTTTTTGGTATTTGTTGTTAATTTTGATTTTTGGTACTCATTTCTTCGGTTTATAATTGCAATTTTCTTTAAACGTTCACGCTCTTTTAAAATAAGTTCACCTCTCCCAAAATAGACATCTGCTGGGGTTAAGTTGTTTAATGATTCATGATAACGTTCATTATTGTAACGATAAACAAACTTTTCTAAAGCAACTTCTAATTCTTCCGGAGCAAAGTAATTATCGAGTTTTACTACGTTTTTCATGGTTCTGTGATAGCGTTCAATTTTTCCCTGTGTTTGCGGATGATTGGGTCTTCCATGAATTTGATCCATTTGATAACTATCTTTTAAATAGGATTTTAATTCAGTTGCAATGTAGCACGAACCATTATCAGACAAGAGTTTAGGTTTTTGTTTGGTGATTAATTTTGCTTTTTTAATTGCGGTATCAACGGTTCTTTTTACATCATCGGCTTTCATGTTTGAGCAAAGTTCCCAGTGAACAATGTATCGGCTGTAATCGTCCAAAACCGTACTCAAGTAATACCAACCCCAACCAAGGAT
>JAKLIC010000112.1 GCA_022709825.1 Bacteroidota bacterium
CCTGCGTTTTATGATTTCTCCACAATTACATTAAAAAGTTATTTTGATGTTAATGCTCACGTAGGTTATAAATTCAATGAACGATTAACGTTCTTTTTAAGAATGAATAACATGTTCAATCAATCCTATGAAAAATGGATGAACTATCCTGCTCAACAATTTCAGGTTGTGTTAGGAGCTAACTATAAATTTGATTTTTAAGAATCTAATCACGAAGTTCGCAAAGGTTTACAGAGAGTCCGCAAAGAGTTTTATCTTGCGGACTTTTTAAACTCAGCTACTCAGTTACTCAGCCACTCAGAATGAAACAACAAATTATCCAACATTACAATCACTACCTGAACGACCGCATCAATTCCTTACGCGAAATGATTGTAGATTTAACCGAAGATTCTTTGAACGATGCCAAGGGTTCTGCCGGCGACAAACACGAAACGGGTTTAGCGATGATGCATTTAGAGCAGGAAAAATTGAACCGGAAATTACAGGAAGTTGTAGACATACAAAGTAAATTTCTTAAAATCGATTACTCCATTGTGTCCAATCAGGTAATTTTAGGAAGTTTGGTTTCAGCAAATGATACTTACTTTTTAATCTCCGTCAGTCTACCAAAAATTGAAATAGAAGGAAAAAACATTTTTGCTGTTTCTCCAGAAGCTCCTTTAGCTCAAAAAATGTTGGGAGCCGTGTTGGGAGATGTCATTACTGTAAACCAAATTGATTATTTAATTCGAAGTATTGAATAGGTTTTTTATAAATTGTAATTTACTTTTCATTATTCAACATTATTTAGTTTCATATTTGTAACTAATAACATTATTTGATTTAATATTGTAATCAATAATACATAATGTGTTTACAATTGTGCATATAATATTGATTTTTGCTTCATCAAATTAAGTAAAATTACAAAAGCAAAAAGTTATGTGTGGAATATTAGCCATTATAGGAAAAGGAAAAGATGAAGAAGTAGTTAAAGTACTATCAAAAAGAATGTCACACCGTGGTCCGGATGAAAGTGATATTCATGTAACTGAAAACGGACATATATTAGCCCATGAGCGTTTGTCTATTATCGACTTACACACCGGGAAACAACCCATTCAAGGTTCTTCTACTGCTTGGATGATACACAATGGTGAAATCTATAATCACCAAAAATTAAGAGATGGGATTTTAAAAGATCATACATTCAGAACGACATCTGATTCGGAAGTGATTGTGCATTTATATGAAAAATTTGGATATGATTTTTGCGATATGCTCGATGGAATGTTTGCTTTTGTTGTGATTGATGGCGACGATTACATAGCCGGCCGTGATCCACTGGGTGTAAAACCACTCTATTACGGTCTGGACGAAAGAGGAAGAATGTATTTTTCTTCTGAAATGAAATCAATTGCAGACCAATGTAAAACATTTTCTACTTTTCCACCTGGACATTATTACACTCCTGAAACAGGATTTGTAAAATACTATCAACCTAAATGGGAAGATGAAACCTTAGCAGTGGAAGAATTGGATTTAAAAGCCATTCGTGAAACGTTGTCAGAAGGTGTCCGTAAACGATTAATGAGTGATGTGCCTATCGGTGTTTTACTTTCAGGAGGTTTGGATTCTTCATTAACTTCTTCAATAGCTTCGCGTTATATGAAAGAAATGGGTAAAACACTTCATTCCTTTTCAATTGGATTAGATGCGGAAGCTCCTGATGCTAAAGCAGCTCGTAAAGTAGCTGAATTTTTAGGAACACAACACCATGAAATTCATTTCACCATTGAACAAGGAATTGAGATTTTAGACAAATTAATTTGGCATCTGGAAACCTATGATGTAACATCGGTTCGAGCTAGTACGCCAATGTACTTTTTATCAAAAGCCATTACAGAGAAAGGAATCAAAGTGGTACTTTCCGGTGAAGGAGCCGATGAAATTTTTGGAGGCTATTTATATTTTAGAAATGCACCTTCAGTAGAAGATTTCCAAAAAGAAACAATAGAACGTGTGCAAAAGCTATTTACAGCTGATTTATTACGTGCAGATAAATCAACGATGGCTCACGGTCTCGAAGCACGAGTTCCTTTCTTAGATAAAGCATTTTTGGAATTGGCAATTAAAATCAAACCGGAAGAAAAAATGCCGCAAACCTATGATGGGGTTGAAAAATACATTCTTCGAAAAGCGTTTGACACTCCGGAGCAACCCTATTTACCAAGTGAAGTTCTTTGGCGTCAAAAAGAGCAATTTTCAGATGGAGTAGGCTATAATTGGATTGATACATTAATAGAATATTGTTCTAGTCAAGTAACCGATGAACAGTTAGAGAGAGCAGAAGAAACTTATCCATACAATACCCCGCTAACGAAAGAGGCTTATTTTTATAGAAGTATTTTTCATAAACATTTTCCTCAATTAGCGGCAGCACAAACGGTGCGTAAATGGATTCCGAAATGGCAAGAAAATCAGGACCCAAGCGGAAGAGCTAATGCGGCTCACGTTCAGGCAGATACCACCATTGCAAAAATTGATATTCCTGTTTAAAATAGTTTAAAGAAGTTTAGTTTGTTTGTGAAAGGCGTCCTTATTAGTGGGGACGCTTTTTTTATGGCAACTGGTTAAGAATTAGGTCTATTTTAGTTAAAAAAAATACTAGAACACATAGTTGTCTTTTTTAATAAAAAATCAACATATTGTTAATAACTTATCCACTTTGCTAATGTGTTTTTATAGAAAATCCCTTGCCAATCCGTATATTTGCGTGTTATTCAAAAAATACATTTTAGCATTAAATTTTTATGAGCGAAGAAATCAAAAAGAATAGTTATTCAGCAGATAGTATTCAAGCCCTAGAAGGAATGGAGCATGTGAGAATGCGTCCTTCTATGTACATTGGTGATACAGGAGTTAGAGGTTTACACCACTTGGTTTATGAGGTAGTAGATAACTCAATCGATGAGGCGTTAGCAGGACATTGTGATACTATTACAGTTTTTATAAATGAAGATAATTCAGTTTCTGTAGAAGATAATGGTCGGGGTATTCCGGTTGATATGCACAAGAAAGAAGGTGTTTCTGCTTTAGAGGTTGTTATGACCAAAATTGGAGCAGGAGGGAAGTTTGATAAAGATTCTTATAAAGTGTCCGGTGGACTTCACGGTGTTGGGGTTTCTTGTGTGAATGCACTTTCTGATCATTTGAGAGCTACCGTTTTCAGAGACGGTAAAATATATGAACAAGAATACGAGCGTGGAAAAGCAATGTATCCGGTGAAGCAAATTGGTGAAACTACCAAACGTGGAACCATGGTTACATTCAAACCTGACACCTCTATTTTTACGCAAACTATTGAATTTTCATATGATACTCTGGCCGCACGTATGCGTGAATTGTCCTTTTTGAATAAAGGCATCACAATTACCATGTGTGACAAAAGACATTTGGATGAAAAAGGAGAATTAGTAACGGAAACTTTCCATTCTAAAGAAGGTTTGAAAGAATTCGTTCGGTTTTTAGATGGAAATAGAGAGCCAATTATTTCCCATGTGATTAGCATGGATAATGAAAAAGGAGAGATTCCGGTTGAGGTGGCGTTGGTTTACAATACCAGTTATTCTGAGAATATTTTTTCTTATGTGAATAACATCAACACTCACGAAGGAGGTACTCACTTACAAGGTTTCCGTATGGGATTAACCCGTACGTTGAAGAAATATGCTGATAGTTCAGGATTATTAGATAAATTAAAGTTTGAAATTTCAGGAGATGATTTCCGTGAAGGATTAACTGCAATAATTTCTGTAAAAGTTCAAGAACCTCAATTTGAAGGTCAAACGAAAACCAAATTAGGTAACCGTGAAGTAGTTTCTCCAGTAAGTCAATCGGTGGCAGAAATGTTAGAAAATTATTTGGAAGAAAATCCAAATGATGCCAGAATTATTGTTCAAAAAGTAATTTTGGCTGCACAAGCTCGTCACGCTGCAAAAAAAGCTCGTGAGATGGTGCAACGTAAAACCGTTTTAGGAGGCGGTGGATTACCGGGTAAACTTTCTGATTGTTCAGAACAAGATCCTGAAAAATGTGAGATTTTCTTAGTCGAGGGAGATTCGGCAGGTGGAACAGCCAAACAAGGACGTGATCGTGCTTTTCAAGCTATTTTGCCTTTACGTGGTAAGATTTTGAATGTGGAGAAAGCCATGCACCATAAAGTTTTTGAAAACGAGGAGATTCGTAATATTTTTACCGCTTTAGGAGTAACCATTGGAACTGCAGAAGATTCAAAAGCATTAAACTTAGAAAAATTAAGATACCACAAAGTAGTCATCATGTGTGATGCCGATGTGGATGGTAGTCACATCTCTACTTTGATTTTAACATTCTTCTTCCGTTTTATGAAAGAATTAATTGAAGAAGGTCATGTTTATATTGCTACACCTCCTTTATATTTAGTAAAGAAAGGTAATAAAAAGGAATATGCGTGGAATGATGATCAACGTGACATGATTAACTTGAAATTAGGAGGTTCTGCAGCTATACAACGGTATAAAGGTTTGGGAGAAATGAATGCGGAACAACTATGGGAAACTACATTAAATCCTAACTTTAGAACATTGCGAAAAGTTACAATTGATAGTTTAGCGGAAGCTGATAGAATTTTCTCTATGTTAATGGGAGATGAGGTTCCGCCAAGAAGAGAATTTATTGAGAAAAATGCAGTATATGCAAAAATTGATGCTTAAATCATAACTATTTAAAAATTAAAAAAATGAAAGTTACCATTGTAGGAGCAGGAAATGTTGGTGCAACATGTGCCGATGCGATTGCTTACAGAAGAATTGCCAGCGAAATTGTATTGTTAGATATCAGAGAAGGTTTTGCTGAAGGAAAAGCATTAGATATTATGCAAACCCAAACAACTTTAGGGTTTAATACAAAAGTATCCGGAAGTACAAATGATTATTCAAAAACGGCAGGAAGTGATGTGGTAGTGATTACTTCAGGAATTCCACGTAAACCGGGTATGACTCGTGAAGAATTAATCGGAATTAATGCAGGAATCGTGAAAACTGTGGCAGAAAGTTTACTACAACATTCACCTAATGCAATCGTTGTGGTTGTTTCGAACCCAATGGATACCATGACTTATTTAACGTTAAAAGCAACCGGATTGCCTAAAAACAGAATCATCGGAATGGGTGGAGCTTTAGATAGTTCACGTTTCAAATGTTATTTATCTCAAGCTTTGAACAAACCGGCAAACGATGTATCAGGAATGGTTATTGGAGGACATGGCGATACTACTATGATTCCGTTAACTCGTTTGGCTGCTTATAA
>JAKLIC010000113.1 GCA_022709825.1 Bacteroidota bacterium
ACTTAATTAACAGTCAACCTATTGAAGCTATTTTTGCAGTAAATGAACTTTTTGCCGTAACCGCAATAAAAGCTGCCCTTAAAAAAGGATTAAAAATCCCCGAAGACATCGCTGTTATCGGTTTTACGGATGGAATTATTTCAAAATATTCTTCTCCCAGCATTACCACAGTGAGTCAAAACGGAATAAAAATGGGTGGAAAAGCGGCTAAAATGCTTATCGAAAGATTAGAGAGTGAAGACGAAGATGATGAACACTACAGAACTGAAGTTATCGAAACTCATTTGGTTGAACGAGAATCTACGCCAACGTTATAGTTGTTGTCAATACTTGAATTTATTGATTTTTAATTTATTAATTGCCTTTATTATGTTTTACAATTTTTTAAAAAAAATAGTTTCCGATTAAAAAAAAACTATATTTGTAATTAATTATCAAGACTTATATTTTTTACTTCGAACCCATAAGTTTTGATAAGCAGTATAGCTTATCGTAATATTAATTAACAATTACGATAATGAAAAAACCCAAATTAAGTTTTTGGCAAATTTGGAATTTGAGCTTTGGATTTCTAGGAGTTCAAATAGGTTACTCTCTACAGAATGGTAATACCAGTAGGATTTTAGAAGCTTTAGGTGCAGATGTTCACAGCATCGGCTTTTTTTGGCTTGCAGCTCCTTTAGCCGGTCTATTTGTACAACCCATCATTGGATTATCAAGTGATAAAACTTGGACCAGATTAGGAAGACGTGTTCCGTTTATTTTAGGCGGTGCAATTATTTCTGCCTTAGCAATGTATTTCATGCCTAATGCAGAATACTTTACTGATTTACTCCCGGCTTTAGCATTTGGTGCCATCATGTTACTTTTGATGGATACTTCTTTTAATGTAACCATGCAACCTTTTAGAGCCCTAGTGGGCGATATGGTTGACGATGATCAGAAAAATTTGGGCTATTCAGTTCAAAGTGCTTTGATAAATTTTGGGGCTGTTTTCGGTTCATTGTTACCATACATTCTCTCAAAATTGAATGTGGCTAATATACCTGCCGAAGGTGAAAAAGTTGCCGATTCGGTTGTTTGGTCATTTTATATTGGAGGAACAATCTTATTATTAAGTGTGTTATGGACAGTTTATAAAACGAAAGAATATCCTCCAAAAGAACATGCCGAATACAATAACATTGATTTGGAAGCCAATGAAAACAAACCCAAAGCAAGTATTTGGAGTTTAATTCCTAATGCTCCGAAGATTTTTTGGCAATTGGGTATTGTGCAATTCTTTTCTTGGTTTTCTTTATTCTTGATGTGGGTTTACACTACAAGAGCTATAGCAAATCAAGTATGGGGAGATGAGGCATTAGATCCTAAATCTATTGCGTTTAACGAAGCCGGAAACTGGACTGGGGTTATGTTTGCCTTTTATAGTGGTATTGCTGCTGTTTTTGCCTTTTTAATTCCATCCTTAGCAAAAAAATATGGCCGTAAAAATGTGTATAGTTTCTCCTTAATAATGGGTGGACTTGGGTTAGCTTCCATCTTCTTTGTACACGACAAAACGATACTTTTAGTCTCTATGATTGGAGTTGGAATGGCTTGGGCATCAATTTTAGCTATTCCTTATGCGATGCTTTCAAGTTCTTTACCCGCTGAAAAAATGGGAGTTTACATGGGCTTATTCAATGCAACCATTACCCTTCCTCAAATAGCAGCCGGACTTATTGGCGGAAGTATCATTGCTCTTTTTGACAATTCACCGGTGGCTATCATCGTCATATCCGGAATGTCAATGATTCTTGCAGGATTGTCAGTTTATTTGGTAAAAGAAAAATCCTCAGTACATTAATTATTCTACAATGAATCAAAAATGTTTTATTTTCGATCTAGATGGTGTTATAGTTGACACTGCCAAATACCATTTTTTAGCTTGGCAAAAATTGGCTCAACAACTTGGGATTGATTTTACCCCTGAACACAATGAACAATTAAAAGGTGTGAGTCGTGTTCGTTCACTCGATATTATCCTTTCGTTAGGAAATTTCGAGGCTAGCCAAGAAGACAAAAACAAATGGCTTGTTCAAAAAAATGAAGACTATTTATCCTATTTAGTAAATATGGATGAAAGTGAAATTTTGCCGGGTGTAATCCCCGTATTGGCTTTTCTAAAAGAAAAAAATCAAAAAATTGTTTTGGGCTCAGCCAGTAAAAATGCTAAACCAATTTTAGAAAAAGCAAAAATTATAGATTTTTTTGATGCTGTTGTTGATGGCAACGATGTTTCAAATGCCAAACCGGATCCTGAAGTTTTTCTTCAAGGAGCCAAAAAAGTTAATTTTCCCCCGGAAAAATGTATCGTTTTTGAAGATTCCGTTGCCGGAATACAAGCCGCAAATATCGGTGGAATGACAAGTGTGGGAATTGGGGATGAATCCGTTTTAAATGAAGCAGATTATGTGTTTCCGGATTTTACCCATATCGATTTAAATTTTATAGAAAACCTAGTGAATAAATAAAAAATGAACCAAGATTATATCATACCAGATAACTGGTCGATTATAGAAGAAGGATTTGAGCAAGACCTGGTTAAGTCTTCTGAAAGTTTGTTCAGCATTGGAAACGGTGCGATGGGACAACGTGCGAATTTTGAAGAACATTATTCCGGGAAAACATTCCAAGGAAGTTATATTGGCGGAATTTACTATCCCGATAAAACAAAAGTGGGTTGGTGGAAAAACGGTTATCCTGAATATTTTGCCAAAGTATTGAATGCTCCCAATTGGATTGGAATCAATATCGAAATCAACGGCGAAAATTTAGATTTAGCCAAATGTGTAGCAGTGAAAAATTTCCGCAGAGAATTAAACATGAAAGAAGGATGGTATCATCGTTCTTTTATAGCAACACTTCAAAACGGGACTGAAATTGAGGTGCAAGTGCGTCGTTTTCTTTCTATTGATTTGGATGAAGTAGGTGTAATTAATTATGAAATAACTGCTTTAAATCAAGAGGCAAAAATTGTATTTAAACCTTATTTGGATGCAGGAGTTCATAACGAAGATGCTAACTGGGAAGAAAAATTCTGGGAACCATTAGAAGTTAAAAACAATGGAAATGAAGCTCTAGTAACAGCTAGAACATTTAAAACGCACTTTACGGCTACTACTTTCATGCAAAATACTATTTTGGTTGATGGTATATCTTTAAATGCTTCGCCTTTTAATATTGCGTCTTCCAATGAAACCATTGAATTTTCATATGAAGTATCTATTTCCAAAAATCAAACTACAACAATTCAAAAAATAGGCGGATACACTGTTTCCATGAATCATGAAAACACACAAATTGCTGCTCAAAAAGCAATTGCTGATGCCTTAAAAATAGGTTACGACAAATTACTTGAAAACCAAATCAAAGCTTGGGCTAAAATTTGGGAAATGAGTGATATTACTATTGATGGTGATGTGAAAGCTCAACAAGGAATCCGTTTCAATATTTTCCAATTAAATCAAACCTATTTAGGAAAAGATTCTCGTTTAAATATTGGTCCGAAAGGATTTACCGGCGAAAAATACGGTGGTTCCACTTATTGGGATACGGAAGCCTATTGTATTCCTTTTTATATGGCGACCAAAGATCAGCAAGTGGCGAGAAATTTGTTGACCTATCGTTACAATCAATTGGATAAAGCCATTGAAAACGCAGGGAAATTAGGCTTTAAAAATGGAGCTGCTTTGTATCCAATGGTTACCATGAATGGAGAAGAATGCCACAATGAATGGGAAATCACCTTTGAAGAAATTCATAGAAACGGAGCTATTGCTTTTGCTATTTTCAACTACTATCGTTTCACAGGTGATTACAGCTACATTCCGGAAAAAGGATTGGAAGTACTCATCGGAATTGCCCGTTTTTGGCACCAAAGAGCCACCTACTCTACGCACAAAAATCAATTTGTGATTTTAGGTGTCACCGGACCAAATGAATACGAAAACAACGTCAATAATAATTTCTACACAAATTATATTGCGAAATGGTGTATTGATTATACGGTGGAACAAATCAATAAAATTGAAAAAGAATATACCTCGGATTATACCCGAATTTTAAATAAAGTAAAACTTTCCCAATCAGAAATCAATCATTGGAAAGAAGTGGCAGATAACATGTATTTCCCTTTTTCAGAAGAACATGATGTTTACTTACAACAAGATGGTTTCTTAGATAAAGAATTGGTGAAAGTGCATGATTTAGATAAAAGTCAGCGACCAATCAACCAAAAATGGTCATGGGATCGAATTTTACGTTCGCCATACATCAAACAAGCCGATACTTTACAGGGATTTTATTTCTTTGAAGATCATTTCAGTAAAGCACAATTGGAAAAACATTTCGATTTTTATGAGCCCTTTACGGTTCATGAAAGCTCACTTTCTCCTTGTGTTCATTCAATCCAAGCTGCCGGTTTAGGCAGAATGGAACAAGCCTATACTTTCTATTTACGAACTTCTCGTTTGGATTTAGATGATTATAATAAAGAAGTACACGAAGGTTTACACATTACTTCAATGGCAGGAACTTGGATGAGTATTGTAGAAGGTTTTGGCGGTATGCGGGTGAAAAATAGCACCTTACATTTTGAACCAAAAATACCAACCCAATGGAAAGGGTATTCCTTTAAAATTAATTTCAGAAATCAAGTTTTAGAAGTTTCTGTTCGTCCGAATGAAACAAAATTATCGTTGGAAGGTGATAAAGAAATTATAGTTTTTGTTAATGGAAAAGAAATTTTAGTGGAACCAAATAGTTTGGTAACCGTATAATAAACTCTCGCAAAGACGCTAAGTCGCAAAAGTATTGCTTGGCGTCTCTGCGACTTTGCGAGATAAAACAATCAATCATGAAAAAAATTTCATTACTCTTGTTTTGTCTCGCATTTTCATTTTTAACCGCTCAAGTCAATCGAATTGAACCTCCCAATTGGTGGATTGGATTTAAAAATGAAAACTTGCAATTGTTAGTGCATCATCCCAATATTGGAACTACTGTTCCAAAAATTTCATATCCGGGTGTATCAATTATCAAAGTTAATCAAGCTAAAAGTCCAAATTATCTGTTTATTGATATTACCATTGACAAATCCGCTAAACCGGGTACATTCAACATTGTTTTTGAACCTGAAAAGGGTAAAAAAATAATCCAATCCTATGAGTTAAAAGCAAAATCAAAACCATCTGAAGACTTTATTGGTTTTAACAGTTCTGATGTTATTTACCTCATCACGCCCGATCGTTT
>JAKLIC010000114.1 GCA_022709825.1 Bacteroidota bacterium
TATTAAGAATGAATTAGTTGTGCATTGCCAAAACGAGCAGTATATTTGCGACGAAATTGGCAGTGGAACTATCCAACTGAACATTTTTTGATTATCTTTACCAAACATAAATAGAAAAATTTATATGAAAGGACCTCTTTTTTACTCAAAAATTCTTCTTTTTGGAGAATACGGAATCATCAAAGACTCAAAAGGACTTTCTATCCCATATAATTTTTATAATGGTGCGTTGAAGGTTAGTGAAAACCCATCGAACGAAGCCATTAAATCGAATGAAAGCCTACGCAAGTTTGCTTTGCATTTAGAGCAATTGCAAGCCGAGCAATCTGAATTGGTAACTTTCAATCTAGCATTACTCAATAGCGATATTGAAAGAGGGATGTATTTTGATTCTTCCATTCCACAAGGGTATGGCGTAGGAAGTAGTGGTGCTTTAGTTGCTGCTATTTATGATAAATATGCCAATAATAAAATCACGGTTTTAGAAAATTTAACCCGTGAGAAGTTATTACAATTAAAGGCTATTTTCTCGCAAATGGAATCGTTTTTTCATGGGAAAAGTTCGGGTTTAGATCCTTTGAACAGCTATTTAAGTTTGCCGATTCTGATTAATTCTAAAGATAATATTGAGCCAACAGGCATTCCTTCACAAACTACCAACGGAAAAGGAGCTGTGTTTTTGTTAGATTCCGGTATAATTGGGGAAACTGCTCCAATGGTAAATATTTTTATGGAAAATTTGAAAGACCAAGGCTTCCGAAAAATGCTTAAAAATCAGTTTGTTAAACATACCGACGCTTGCGTAGAAAACTTTTTGGAAGGCGATATGAAATCACTTTTTTCAAATACAAAAAAATTGTCTAAAGTAGTTTTGAATAATTTCAAACCGATGATTCCGGAACAATTCCACAACATTTGGCAAAACGGAATCGACACCAATGATTATTACTTAAAACTTTGTGGTTCAGGTGGCGGAGGTTATATTCTTGGTTTTACACAAGACCTTGAAAAAGCCAAAAAATCATTAAAGGATTATAAATTGGAAGTAGTTTATCAATTTTAATAGCTTTAAATAAAGATATTCAGGATTCTCATTCTTGATTTTTTATGAACTATGGCATTATCCAGAAAAAATAAATTGATTTTAATGAAAATAATCAGTTTGTTTTCAGTGGTTAGAGGCTATAACATTCCGGTTATCATTTTAGCACAATATTTAGCGGCAATTTTTATTTTATCTACAGATTTAAGAGCTCTTGATGTCTTGCTCGATTTTAATCTTTTTGTCATTGTATTTGCTTCAGCAATAACTATTGCCTCTGGTTATATAATTAATAGTTTTTACGATAGTAAAAAAGATTTAATTAACAAACCAAACAAAACGATGTTAGACCGTTTGGTTTCTCAAAAAACAAAGTTGCAGGTTTATTTCGGACTCAATTTTTTAGTTTTTTTGATGGCAATGCTAGTTTCTTGGCGAGCCGCGTTATTCTTTTCAAGTTATATTTTTTTAATTTGGTTTTATTCACATAAAATAAAAAAGTACCCAATTGTCGGAAACATTATGGCGGCTTTGTTAGCTGTTTTACCCTTTTTCGGCATATTGCTTTATTATTTTAAAATAGATGGCCTTTTAGAAAATGTTCGAAACGAGAAATACTATGTTATTTTTGCTCATGCTTCTTTTCTTTTTTTACTTATTCTTATTAGAGAAATGATAAAAGATTTAGAAAATATCAAAGGCGATATGGCTCAAAATTACAGAACACTTCCGGTCATTTTAGGAGAATCATTTTCTAAAAAAGTGATCACTTTTTTAATAATATGTTCCATTTTCCCCGTTTATATTTTAATTGAAATTTATGATGTTGGTTACATGGATATTTATTTTTATGTCAGTTTTATTATTCTGATTTTCTTTATAATGAAATTATGGAATTCGAATTCAAAAGAAAATTATTTGCTTTTACATAATATTATTAAATTCATAATTGTTGCGGGTGTTTTTAGTATTATTCTTATCAAACCATCCGTATTGATTCATGGTCGGGAAGTTTTAGCGATTTAGTAAAAAAGTCTCTTTTTATTTGATTTTGAAACAAGTCAACAAACCAATTTCGAATTCCGTATCTTTGCAAAAATTTTCAAGGATGAACAAGAAAGAGGGAAGCAACAGAAAATCAACTTCCAACAGAAATACAAAAGGAAAACCAACGGGTTTTAGTAAGCCTAAACCGGCCATGGCTAAGCGTTCGCAAAAACCTAAAAAAGTAACTACAGATACTCCGCCACCCGCAGCCAAGCCAAAAGTGAAATCAGATGATATTCGTTTGAATAAATACATTGCTAATTCCGGTGCATGTTCCCGTCGTGATGCGGATATTTACATTCAATCCGGAAATGTAAAGGTGAATGGCGAAGTTATCATTGAAATGGGTTATAAAGTTAAACCCGGTGATGTGGTCAATTTTGATGGAGCAACAATTGTTCCTGAAAAAAAGGAATATATTTTATTAAATAAACCCAAGAATTTCACTACTTCCGTGGAAGATGATCGCGATATGCGAAACGTTTTTGAATTGATTAAAAATGCTTCTCAGGCAAAATTGCAGGCAATCGGGCGTATGGATAAAAATACTACCGGTTTGTTGTTATTTACAAACGACACGGACATGATACGTAAATTTGGTTTACCCAATCAAAAGTCACCAAAAATCTACCAAGTTTCATTAGATAAAAATTTAAAATTTGAAGATTTAGAAAAAATTGCGGGTGGAATATCTTTTGACGAGCACCGTTTGTATGTTGACGAAATCAGTTACATTGACGATCAACCAAAAACGGAGATTGGCATTAAACTTCGCACACCAAATGTTAAAGTTGTTCGGGCAATTTTTGAAAAATTCGGCTATGATGTTATAAAAGTTGATCGCGTATCTTTTGCCGGTTTAACTAAAAAGAATTTGCCACGAGGTAATTGGCGTGCCTTAACGGAACAAGAAATCATAAACCTAAAGAATTTTTAACATGAATTCACAGGAAATCATGTCGATTGCTTATAAATGGTTTGAGGCATTCAATAATCATAATTTAGAACAGTTGTTGTCACTTTATGATGATAATGCCCAACATTTCAGTCCGAAATTAAAAATCAGAAAACCTGAAACAAACGGTTTAGTGATTGGAAAAGAAGCGATGCGTGATTGGTGGAAAGATTCTTTTGATCGTTTGCCGTCTTTGAATTATAAAGTTACTTCATTAACGGCCAATTCAGATCGCGTTTTTATGGAATATGTTCGCTCTGTTGATAATGAAGAAGATATGTTAGTGGCTGAGGTTTTGGAAATTCGAGACAAAAAAATTGTTCTTTCGAGAGTGTACCACGGTTAACTAAAAAATCCCGAAATGAACAATCATCTCGGGATTTTTTTTGGAATTAACAATAACCTGATTTATTTTGACTGCGTTTCTAAACCACGTTTTTTCAAAAGTGGTTCTATACTTGGTTCGCTTCCTCTAAATTTTTTATACAACTCCATCGGTTCTTGCGTTCCTCCTTTTTCCAAAATATTAATTCTAAATGAATCTGCTTTTTCACTGTCAAAAAGAGAGGTTTTCTTAAATTGGTAAAAAGCATCTGTATCTAAAACACCTGACCATATATAGCTATAATATCCTGCTGAATAACCTCCGGCAAAAATGTGACTGAAATAATTTGCTCGATGACGAGGAATTATGGAAGGAATTAATCCGATTTTTTTCATGGATTCATTTTCAAAAGCTTCGGCAGTACCTGTAATTGTAGTGGTAGAAGTATGAAAATCCATGTCTAAAAAGGCAGATGCTAAGTATTCAACGGTAGCAAATCCTTGGCCATAAGTTCCTGAATTCTCTAATTTTTGAATCAAGGCATCCGGAATAACTTCGCCCGTTTTATAATGTTTCGCATACATTTTTAATACGGCAGGATCAGCTGCCCAATTTTCCATGACTTGTGATGGTAGTTCAACAAAATCTCTATAAACATTTGTTCCTGCTAAACTTTTATACGACACATTCGATAATAAACCGTGTAAGGCATGACCGAATTCATGAAAATAAGTAGTTACTTCATCAAAAGTGAAAAGTGCCGGAGCATCAGCGGTTGGTTTTGAAAAATTGCAAACAATTGAAATTATGGGTGGAATGCGTTTATCTCCCTCTTTTTGTTGAGGTTTGTAGGAAGTCATCCATGCACCACCTTGTTTAGATGCTCTTGGGTAAAAATCCATATAAAGAATACCTAAATGTTTGCCATTTTTTTCCATTACTTCCCAAGCAGTAACCTCGTCATGATAAGTTGGAATGTTTTTTAATTCTTTAAATTGTAAACCATATAATTTATCACAAACCATAAAAACGCCATTAGTAACCGCTTCTAAACTGAAATAAGGACGAAGTTCTTGCTCATCTAAATCAAATTTTTCAATTCTAATTTTTTCGCTGTAATAACGCCAATCGTAAGGTTGAACATTATCTTTTATACCTTCAGCCATCATCATTTGCTTAATTTGAGCTTCTTCAACTTTTGCTTTTTCTAAAGCAGGAGTCCAAAGTTGATTCAAAAAAGTCATCACTTTCTCGGGTGTTTTAGCCATACTTTCTTCCAAAACATAATGAGCATGTGTTCTATAACCTAATAATCTTGCTTTTTCAGCTCGTCTATTCGCTATTTGAAGAGCAATTGCATTGTTGTCAAATTCATTTCCATTATTACAACGATTTTTATAAGCTTTCCAAATTTCTTCCCGAAGTTGTCTATTCGAACAATATTGCAAAAAAGGCATCACACTTGAATTGGAAAGAGTGATAACCCATTTCCCTTTTTTTCCTTTCCCTTTTGCGGTTTCTGCAGCAGCTGTGATTAATTCTTCCGGTAGACCGGCTAATTGTTCCTTTTTGTTTACAATATATTCGTAGTTGTTGGTTTCAGCTAAAATATTTTGATCAAATTTTAATGTTAAAACAGCAATTTCATTATTGATTGCACGAAGTTTTTCTTTATCAGAAACATTTAGATTTGCACCATTACGAACAAATTCTTTATAGGTTTTTTCCAATAATTTATTTTGCTCAAGCGTAAGATTCAATTGGTCTTTTTGATTCCAAATCGTTTTAACTTTGGCAAATAGTTTTTCATTTAAATTAATATTATCAGAATGAGTTGAAATTAATGGAGCAATTTCGTTAGCAATTT
>JAKLIC010000115.1 GCA_022709825.1 Bacteroidota bacterium
AAGCTAGAAAAAATAAATTGCAACAGGATTGGATAAATTATCATCCAGCGAAACCCAATTTTATTGGAACCAAAGTTGTTGATGTTGAATTATCCGAATTAGTTGATTTTATCGATTGGACGCCATTTTTCCAATCATGGGAATTATTCGGAAAATATCCGGCTATTTTAACCGATGAAGTGGTTGGTGAACAAGCCACTCATTTATTTGCTGATGCACAAAAAATGTTACAAAAAATCGTTTCAGAAAAATGGCTAACTGCCAAAGGAATTATCGGAATTTTTCCGGCAAATTCAATTAATGATGATGACATAGAAGTAACCATCTCCCGAAGCTTCGGGACGCAACCCGCAACCTTTTTAACTCTTCGTCAACAAAGTCAAAAAACAGCCGGTGCACCAAACATCGCATTAGCCGATTTTATTGCTCCGAAGGAAAGCGGAATTCAAGATTACTTCGGTTGTTTTTGTGTCACCACCGGTTTTGGTGTGGATGAAAAAGCATCAGAATTTGAAAACCAATTAGATGACTATAATTCTATTTTAGTAAAAGCCTTGGGCGACCGACTGGCAGAAGCTTTTGCCGAATATTTACATCTAAAAGTGCGAAAAGAAATTTGGGGTTATGCCTCTAATGAAAAATTATCCAATGAGGATTTAATTAAAGAAAACTACACAGGAATCCGTCCTGCTCCGGGTTATCCCGCTTGTCCGGATCATTTGGAAAAACCTACGATTTGGAAATTATTAAATGTAGAGGAAAAAATTGGCGTAAAACTGACCGAAAGTATGGCAATGTGGCCGGCATCTTCCGTTTCCGGTTATTATTTTGCTCATCCGGAAAGTAAGTATTTCGGTTTAGGAAAAATTAAAAAAGACCAAGTAGAAGATTACGCCAAACGAAGAAATATAAGTACAGAAATGGCGATGAAATGGCTTTCGCCGAATATAGCAGATTAATTTGGTTGCGGGTTACGAGTTACGGGTTCATATTCAACCTGCAACTCGCAACTCGCAACTCGCAAATTTAAAATTATGAAAGTAACCCAACATATCGAAAATGCCAACGGAAAACCTTTGTTTTCTTTCGAGATTTTACCGCCATTGAAAGGTCAAAATATTCAATCTATTTTTGATTCCATTGACCCGTTAATGGAATTTAATCCACCTTTTATTGATGTAACCTATCATCGGGAGGAATATGAATTCAAGGAATTACCAAGCGGATTATTACAAAAGAAAATTGTAAAAAAACGCCCCGGAACGGTTGGAATTTGTGCCGGAATTCAAAATAAATATGATGTAGATGCCATTCCGCATATTTTGTGTGGTGGTTTTACCAAAGAAGACACGGAAAATTTATTAATCGATTTAGATTTTCTGGGAATCGATAATGTAGTAGCCCTTCGTGGTGATGCGTTGAAAAATGAAACTTACTTTAGACCTGAAAAAGAAGGGAATGAATATGCAACAGAATTGGTGTCACAAATCAGTAATTTGAATAATGGGATTTACTTAGATGAAGATTTAAAAAATTCAGCTAAAACTAATTTTTGTATTGGAGTGGCAGGTTATCCTGAAAAACATATGGAGGCACCAAGTTTAGACAGTGATATTCACTTTTTGAAACAAAAAATCAAAAATGGAGCAGATTATATCATTACACAGATGTTTTTTGACAACAACAAATTCTTCGATTTTGTTAAAAAATGCAGAGCAGCCGGTATTACGGTGCCTATTATTCCGGGTTTAAAACCGATTGCTACCAAAAAACAATTGAATTTAATTCCGCATCGATTTAGTATTGAATTGCCGGACGATTTAATAATGGCTATTGTAAAAGCCAAAGATAATGAGGATGTTAAACAAATTGGTATTGAATGGTGTTTGCAACAGAGTAAAGAGTTAGTGGCGGCAGGAATTCCGGTATTGCATTATTATTCGATGGGGAAAGCAGAAAATATCAAATCCATCGCAAAAGAAATTTTTTAATTCATAACTCAGCATTAGAACGTTTTTAAATTTCCGAACCAAATATATTCTGTTATATTTGTCGGAATTACTTTTAGAATGAGGAAATTTTATTTTGTATTGCTGCTTTTTTCGGCATCTCTTTTAGCTCAGGAAAAAACAGAGACTACGGCATTGGATGTGCATTATTTTACCGGTAATGTGATGCCTCATACCGATGATTTACAGCACTTTCTAAATGGTCATCCGGATGGTGTTCTAGTTAGTTTGTACAAAAAAACATATGGCTACGAAGAATGGGAAAGAGAATTTGGATTTCCGGATTATGGAGCTTATTTTATTTATCAGGACTATAAAAATGATATTTTAGGTAAAGTTTATGGTGTTGGAGCTCAATATCATTTCTATTTTTTGAATAGAAAAGTATATTTCAAAATAGGGGAGGGAATTGCATATACAACCAACCCTCACGATAAAGAAACCAATAGTAAAAATTCAGCATTTGGGTCTAAATTTGTAGCCAATACTAATTTTGCTATAAATTACAAAACACGTCTTTTTGATAAGGTTGATTTTCAGGCCGGATTACTATTTACTCATTTTTCAAATGGAAGAATTAAGTCTCCTAATAGTGGGGTCAATTCATATGCAATTAATGTTGGCCTTTCTTATAATTTTGAGGAACCATTAGAAAAACAAATTGATACCCTTCCAAAAGTTAAATTTACTGAACCAATTAAATATAATGTTGTTTTACGAACGGGTATGAGTGAAAGCCCAATAATTGCCAGTGGTCAAAAGCCATTTTTTCACGTTGGTTTTTATGCTGACAAACGCTTAAGTAGAAAAAGTGCTATTCAACTAGGGACAGAAATTTTCTTGACATATTCGTATAAAGAATTTATAAAATACCAATCAATTGCTTATCCTGAAGAGAATGTAAC
Organism: Bacteroidota bacterium; assembly: GCA_022709825.1. Classification (GTDB taxonomy): domain Bacteria; phylum Bacteroidota; class Bacteroidia; order Flavobacteriales; family Flavobacteriaceae; genus Flavobacterium. The sequence continues at coordinate 2,915 of JAKLIC010000115.1, forward strand.
AACCGATACAGATTTTAAAAGAGGAGGTATTTTTGTTGGATATGAATTGTTTATTAATCGAATTTCGCTCGAAGCACAATTGGGCTTTTATGTTTATCAACCTTATAAATCGGACATTCCTGTTTATGATCGGCTAGGAATGAAATACTATATAACTAAAAAAATATATACAGGATTATCGGTAAAAACACATATTTTTTTAGCAGAAGCGATGGAATTTGTTGTTGGTGTAAGATTATAATTTATGAAAAAGATATTTTTTATCAGTGTTGTTTCATTTTTACTTTTCAGTTGTGAAAAACCCGGCGATTGTATAAAATCAACCGGTCACATGGTCACAAAGGAAATTCCGGCAACGCCATTTGATGTGATTTATGTTTATGCCGGCATTGGTTTAGTAGTTAAAGAAGGACCCGAATATAAAGTTGAAATTCGTTCAGGTGAAAATTTGATTGATGATATTTCAGCTGTTTTTCAAGAGAATGTATTGACATTTAGAGATAATACAACTTGTAATTGGGTACGCGATTATGGGGAAACCACTGTTTTTATAACTGCTCCAAATATTGTTGAAATTCACTCGAGAACCGAACAGGAAATTAAATCGGATGGAATAATTACCTTCCCAATTTTACGGCTTATTTCCATGGATTTAAGTGAAGGTGCCGGAACAGGTGATTTTATCTTTCAACTTGATAACGGACAATTAGTGATCGAGAATAATAATGTTTCGAGGTTTTATATTTCCGGAAAGACACAAGAGGCCTTACTCAATTTTTATGATGGAAATGGTCGGATTGAAGCACAAAATTTAGAAATTAAAAAAGCGAAAATATTTCATCGTGGTTCAAATGATATGCATATTAATCCAATTGAAAGTGTCGAAGGAGAGTTATTCAGTACCGGTAATTTAGTGCTTTATAATTCACCACCAATGGTAAATGTAATTCAACATTATTACGGTAAACTTATATATAATTAATAATTATTTTGTTTTCTCTCTGAAAATCTGCTCTAAGTTTTTGCTTTTCAAATTCAATTGCAAGGTTTTTAAACCATTTTCATTTGCAAAATCAAATAATTTAGAACGCATATCTTCAGCAGAGATAAAGGTTAATTCCCAAATTAAATCATGTGTATTTGTAGCCGATTTAAAATTTGGCAACATAGCCAATAATTCTGTTGAAACAGCTTTGTCAAATTCTACTTCAATCACTTGTTCCTGTTCTTCTGAAATAAGTTTATCCAGTTTTTTATCCGTCACAATTTTTCCGTGATTGATAATAATCACACGGTCGCAAATGGCTTCCACTTCCTGCATGATATGAGTGGAAAGAAAAACGGTTTTATCTTTTCCGATATTCTTAATAAGTTCTCGGATTTCTACTAATTGATTTGGATCTAAACCTGTTGTAGGCTCATCTAAAATCAAAACTTCAGGATTATGTAATAGTGCCGTGGCTAATCCAACCCTTTGACGGTAGCCTTTTGACAATTGACCTATCTTTTTAGTGCTTTCTGGAGTCAATCCGGTTAATTCAATCACTTCTTGGATTCGAGATTTATCAATTTTATACACATCCGCATTAAAGGCTAAATATTCGCGTACATATAAGTCTAAATATAACGGATTGTGTTCCGGTAAATAACCAACTATTCTCTGAACTTCTTTTTTAGAGGAAATAACATCTAAGCCGTTTACAGAAGCACTTCCTTCATCAGCTGTGATATACGTTGTCAAAATCTTCATTAAAGTAGATTTTCCGGCACCATTTGGACCTAAAAAGCCAACAATTTCTCCATTTTTTACAGAAAATGAAATGTTGTCCAATGCTTTTTGATCTCCATAAATTTTAGAAATATTTTTGACTTCAATAGACATAATTACAGATTTACAGCAAAAGTATAGTTTTTTATTTAACTCATTTTTTTTCAGAAAAGTATTTTTGTTAGAATATTTCCCTATATTAGCAAAACTAAATCACAACATAAAGATGATTTCACACAACACGTTTTATTATACTAATTTCTTTTATTTTTTCTTTGGGAAAAAGTCGGGATTGGTATTGTGTTATGTAAGGTAAATTTTTTAATTCAAAACAATATAAATCCCGATTCATTGAGTCGGGATTTTTTTTTCCAATTATGATAACAAAAATTGTAATTCAAGGCATCAAAGGTTCATTTCATCATCAGGTGGCAGAAAATTATTTTTCTGAATCTATTGATTTGGAAGAATGCATGTCGTTTGAAAAATTAGTCAAAAATGTCATTAACGATAAGTCAAGCA
>JAKLIC010000116.1 GCA_022709825.1 Bacteroidota bacterium
TTTTATTTGAGAAACTGAACCGGTAATCGATCCTAATTTTTTTGTTCCATATCCTACAACAACAACCTCTCCTAATTGCTTTTGATCATCGTCTTTCATTACGACAACCATATTTGGAGAAGCTTTCACAACTATTTTTTGAAAACTCAACATAGAAAACTGAATTTCATCGCCAACTTCTACTTTTATTTTGAAATTACCATCAAAATCAGTTACTGTATTTTCTTGTGTTTTTACAACTAGAACAATTACATCAGGCAATGGCATACCGCTAGCATCAGTTACTTTACCTGAAATTTCCTGAGCTTGAACAAATGTTTGGATGAATAGAACTACTATTATTAGTAAATACCTTTTCATAAAAAATGTAGTTTGTTTGTGTTAGTTGTGTAAATATACTAACTAAAACGATATAGTTGCATTAATTAATTTACTACAGTACTACATCATTTCAATAAATATATTTTTTATTTACTTGATTTTTAATAATATATAATTAAAAATAATCATTAAAAACACATCGTTTAAATAGCGATTTGATGTAGTAATGATGTGTAATAATTCTTTAATTTTTTAAAGTAAAAAATGATTAAATAATAAATTTAAAAGATTTTTTATAAATTAATCATAAAGTTAGACAAGTTGTCGTCTGAGTGTAAGTTCAATTTTTTTCTTAATCGGTACCGATGAAGTTCTACACCCCGATAGGAAATATTCATTAAAGGGGCAATCTCTTTAGAAGATAAATTCATTTTTAAGTAAATACAGAGCTTAATATCCTTTGAAGTAAGTGAAGGATATAAATTTGTCAAGCGATGTACAAATTCATCATTACTTTGTAAAATATTTTTCTCAAAACTCTCCCATTCTTTTTTATTGATGGCGTTAACTTTGATTGATTTATTGATTTTACTTTTCAGTTGTGCTAAATCAGATTCTGAATCTAATATCTTTTTTATGGTTTCTATCATTTCTGATTGTTTTGCAATAGATAATGATTTACCGGCTACTTCTGTAGCTTTCGTTTGTACCTGAATTTCCAGAATGTGTTTTTCATATTCCTGTAATTTCAATTTATTTTCAGCCTCTAATTCAATTTGTATAATTTCTTTTTGATGTTTGAGTTCTTCTTCTTTTAATTTTAATTGTTCCAAATACCGCACTTTATTCCATTTGTAATAAAGGAAAAAAGTTCCGGCTATTAATGAAAAGTAGATTAATATCATCCAAATTGAAAAATACCAAGGTTTAGCAACCGAAAACTTAAAGTTTGAAATTGGCTTATAATTTTCACCATTATTATAAAAAATTTCTAATTTTTGATTACCGCTGGAAAGATTATTCAATATCAAATTCCCGTTTTGAATAGGTTGAAAAGTATCTAAACCATTTAGTTTGTAAAATAATCCGGAACGGTTGTATCCGAAATATTCTGAAATGACATTGATTTCGAGTGATTGATTATGTCTAATTGTTTCGTTCTCTTTGATTTTAGTACCTTGACTGAAAGCTTCAATTACCACATTTTGCTTTTTCAATTTAGAATTTTTCAATTGAAAGGTAAAGAACCCATCATCCAAATTCATGATTAATTGATTTCCTTTTCTGAAAACCTTTGTGTCTTGATTAATGATTTTTCCTTCATAGTATTTTTCAGGAATTAATTCCCAAATAAACTTTCCGTCTACTTGATGGATAATATATAACAGTTTGTCTTTGAGCAAAATAAAGTTTTCATCATCTACAGGAACGAACTCTGTAACCGTTGAAAAATTTTGATTAAATAAACTATTCTTTTCTAATTTTTCTGCCAGTGAATTGTAATGATACCAAGTATTATCAATGAAAAACAGCATCTCATTTTTAAAATGAAAAAGCTTTACTTCAAAATCATTTTTGATATTGTTTTTTTGAGTAATGTTTTCAATTTTATCTAGTTGATAGTCCTTTTTGAACTTAATTCGATATAAACTTCTGTAATTATCGACCGCCCAAAGTTCATATGGTTTGTTTTGAGCAATATTTTTAATGGGTTTGGTCAAATTCCGGATGATTTCATATTGGGTTAAATCAGTTGGATTGTTGTACATTACAATCCCGGAATAATTTGCCTGATATAGTTTAGAATCAAACTTGCTGTTTAAAAGTTTCCAGCCACCGCTCACCGCATTTACTCGTTTGAGTTGATTGTTATCATATAAAAAAGTACCGTCGTTATGTCCAATTACATATTGATTATCTATTTTTTGAATATCCCAGACTTGACCTTGAGAATTGGGCAGTAGTTCTAACTGTTTGTTATTGTATTTAAAAACTCCGTGATTTGAGCCTAACAAATAGCCGTCGTTCAAGAATGAAACGGAATAAACAGAGCCTAAAATTCCTGTATTGTCTGAAAATATGGAATAGGGTGAATTGATTTCGATGTGTGATATTCCGTTGTCGAGACCTAGCCAAAGGTCATTTTCTTTATCTAATCCGATACTTAAAACAGAGTTGTTTTTGAGTGAATTATTCCGGCTGATGTTTTGAAAAGTGCCAGTTTTAGTATCAATTAAATATAATCCTTTAAAAGCAGTTCCTATAATTAATCGATTGGAATCAATGAACTTTGCCACAATGATAATTTCATTTTTCAACTCTTCATTTAAACTGTTTTGCCATGAAAATAATTCCCCGTTTCTTTCTACGAAAACGCCATTTTTTTGAGTAAAAACAAAAAGGGTGTTTTGGTTTTTTTCAATGGAATGAACGATATTATTTTCGACAATCTTCCACTTTTCAATTTTGGTGAATTTTTTGTTTTCAAATTCATAGATTCCATTTCTGACGGATGCGGCATAGATTTTATTATCTACGACAAAACAATAAGAAATTTGGAATGGTATTCTGATTTTTTCAATGGTCTTGCCGTTATAAACGAAAAGGTCATTGAATGACTGAAAGTAAATGGTGTTGTTGAATTTAAATATTTTCCATATTTCTTCATTGTTCGAATAGCCCGAAAACAATCCCTTTCCTTTACTTAGTGAGTGGTAAATCATTTCACCGTTAGTTCTAATCCAATAACCAAATTCAGTATAGGAGCCACAGTAAATTCTGTTGCCATCCGATAAAACAGACCGAATAATTGTTTTGTTGGGTAAAATATATTTATCCCATTTGACGCCATTGTACCTTAAAAAATAATGATTATTGGCAAAATACATCGCATTATCATTTCCTTGGGTTACGCTCCAAATTTGATTGTCACCGTTATAGTTTGATTTGGTGAAATTTTCGACAAAAGGAAGTAATTCCTGTGAAAAACAATTCAAGGAACTCCATAAAAGGAAAAGATAAAGGCAATATTTTTTCAACATTGGGTTTAACATTCCTCAAATGTAAAAAAACTAATTGGACTAAACCATTTAATTAAGTGAAGTAAACGGGTGATTTTGGTATTTTATTTCCCGTCTACATAGTCTTGTAAATAACTGAAACGGGGCGTTAGTTTTCCGGATTCGGTGATTTTTGCTCGTTGTAAAATGCCTTCTTTATCACCGTTAAAAAAAGCGGGGATTACGTGTTCCATAAACATTTCGCCAAAGCCTTCACTGGCATCTTTTGGTAATTCACAGGGTAAATTATCGACACTCATGACTAAAATTGCGGCCGGATGGGTATAGGAAACTTCTTTGCTTTCAAGTGGTAAATAACCGAAAAATGGGTCGGCGATGGTGGAAGCTTTGATGGTGCAAGCTATAGGACCGTCTACATCGCAGGAAATATCGGCAACGATTTTGATTTTGCAATCAGCTGCTTTGAGCATTTCATTGGTGAGAATATGGGGAGCATTGTTTCCATAAAAATGACCGGCGATGAAAACATCTGACACTTTTGTGAACCGTTCGAAATCGGAGGTGTAATCTTGGGGATTCTTATAAAAATTGTTGTTGCCCAGTTGTTGCCCATCTTTTCGTTTGTTGTAATCTAATACGTCGATTTGAACATAAACTGGTTCTGAGTAGGTTTTGTTTAAGAAGTTATCGACTGATACTTCTTTTATCTTTATGGCGTCGAGAATTTCTTTGGCTCCCATGCCTACTTTCCCATTTCCGGTGAGTACTATTTTGATTGGAGGGAGTATTTGTCTTTTTAGCTTTGCGACTAACTCGTCTTTTCCTTTTAATGTTTCGGCTTTTGGAATGGAGAACAATTCATACTTCATTCCGAAGCCTCTGAAGGCATTATAGGTGCCGACGATTCCGGCGTATCTTCCAAAACCGATTAGGCGTTTGTTCTGAGCATCGACGATGGTTTCGTGATCGTATAGTTCAATGTTTTTATCGAGGATAGCCTGTAATAATTTTCTATTGTGCGGCTGTTTTTTGATGGTATGGGAGAAGAAAAAGTACTTTTTATTGGGAAGTAAAGCTTCTACGGGTACTTCTTTTACACCAATTAACACATCACAATCGGTCATGTTTGTTGTTACTTCGAGGCCTAGGGCAGCGTAGGCGGTATCGGGGAAAACTCTGATGTCTGAGGCTTCTATTTTTATCTTCGCTTGCGGAAATTGATTTTGTAATCGGACTAGTTCTTCCGGGGTGAAAACAACTCTTCTATCGGGTGGGTTTTTGCGTTCTTTGATGATTCCGAATGTCATTTGTGATATTTTTAGTGCAATATTTAAAAATTGTTTCAAATGTAACATTATAGAATAAGTCAGGCAAGTTTTATTTCTGCCAAATTTTCATGTATCTTTGTGGTCTGGTTTTTGATAATGAATTGTGTTGCGAGTTACGAGTTGCGGGTTGCGAGAAACAAGCAGTGGATAACAGACAATTGTTAATAAAAAACAGAAAAAATGGGGTCGACCGGTTTTGACAGCGGGTGGAACTAGACGGTAAGCACGTCGAGCATTGGACATTTGGCTCGTAAATATCAAGGTTCACAACTTATAAACGGCGAAAATAATTACGCTTTAGCTGCTTAATCTGAATTATAGTAA
>JAKLIC010000117.1 GCA_022709825.1 Bacteroidota bacterium
AAATTACATTTCTTCGAAGATATGAGAGCGGTTGTAAATGTAGGATGGGATAAAAGTAAAGGTAGCGGTTCAAATGAGTTATCTAAAGAAAGTCCTGATGGCCAACGTAACGGAAATACAACTGCTATTTTAACCAATGGTAGTTATACTGAATTTACCAGTGAAAGAGAGAATACTTTGTTAGATGCCTATTTAGTTTACAGTAAATCATTAGAAAATTTTAGAGCTGAAGTAACAGGTGGTTATTCTTATCAAAAATTTACCGGTTCAAGTTTCAGTTCAAAAGATTACAGAAGATTTAATGATGCCGGAAATCAAAATAATTACTACACGGAAACAGATGTTGTTTTAATCGGTTTTTTTGGTAGAGCTAATTTAACTTTTAATGAGAAATATTTAGTTACCTTATCATACAGAAGAGACGGTACTTCTAGATTCTCTGAAGACAATCGTTGGGGTAATTTCCCGGCAGCTGCTATTGCTTGGAAAATAAAAGATGAATCGTTCTTGAAAGATTCAAAAACTTTTTCTGATTTAAAATTAAGAGCAGGTTGGGGTATAACAGGTCAACAAGATTTAGGAGCAAGCAGATTTGATTATTTATCTACTATGTCGACAGGTCAGCCTGGTAATGATTATATGTTTGGTGGAGAACCAATCAATCCTGGATTTCCTAATTATACAAACCCTGATTTGAAATGGGAAGAAACAACAACCTATAACGTAGGTATCGATTACGGGTTCTGGAATAACAGAATTACAGGAGCTTTAGACTTTTTCTACAAACAATCAGATGACTTATTAGCGAGAGCTCCAGTGCCGGACGGTTCAAACTTTAGTAATGTTGGATCACAAAACATTGGTGCATTTACTTCTCAAGGGGTTGAGTTCGCTATTAATGCCGCTCTTTATCAAGGAGATGGTTTTAATTGGGATATCAATTTTAATGCCACTCATTTTAATACTAATATTGATAAACTAGCTGCCGGTATTGACATCGAAGTTGGTGGAGTTGGTTCTGGTACAGGAGGAACTATTCAAGTTCATTCTGAAGGATTTACACCTTATTCTTACTTTGTTTACAAACAACTTTATGATACTGCCGGTGCACCTATCGAAGGAGCATATGCAGATATTAATAGAGATGGTATAATTACTGCGGCTGATAGATATATATATAAAAATCCTGATCCGGAAGCAGTCTTAGGTTTTGCTTCTAACATGAGTTACAAAAATTTTGATTTTTCATTTAACTTGAGAGCAAGTATTGGTAACCATTTATATAATGCTGTGAATGCAGGTAACGCTCAGTATGATAACATTGAAAGTACGCAGGTGGTTGCGAATTTACCAACGGCGGTGTTAGATTCTAATTTCAATACTACATCAGACGTTTTATTTTCTGATTATTATATTGAAAATGCTTCTTTCTTAAAAATGGATAACATCACGTTAGGGTATACTTTTTCAAAAATCTTTAATGATAAAGCTACTTTACGTTTAAGTACCGGCATGCAAAATGTTTTTGTAATCACAGAATATAGTGGTTTAGATCCTGAGGTTTTTGGTGGAATTGACAACACCATTTACCCAAGACCAAGAACAATATTATTTGGTGCCAACATTAAATTTTAAAAAAAACTATGAAAACAAAAATTAAATTATTAACCGCATTTTCAGTACTTCTTTTCTTAGGAGCATGTACTGATGATTTGAATGTTACTCCGCAAGATGACAATTTGTTCCTTACGGATGACTTCTACACAACGGATGCCTCTTATAAACAAGGTTTGGCGGGGGTTTATTCAAATTTATCCTTAACCGGAACAAGTGGTACTGGTTCTTCTTTCATTGAAGGATTAGATGCTGGAACCAGCCAATATGGTAGAGCCTTATGGTATATGCAAGTATTGGCGGCTGACGAAGCAGTTTGGTCATATGAAAATGACCCTGGTGTTAGAGAAATTCAACGTAATATTTGGTCTGCTGAAAATCCTATTGTACGGGGTATGTTCGGTAGAGCTATGGTACAGGTTTCGTTTGTAAATGAATATTTGAGACAAACAACAGATGCTAAATTAGATGCTAGAGGTGTTGGTGAAGCAGTTAGAGCTGAAATACCTACTTTTAGAGCTGAAGCAAGGTTGTTAAGAGCATTAGCTTACTATCACTTGATGGATTTATATGGAAAAGCTCCTTTCTTAACAGAAGCTGATTTACCTGGTTTTACAGCCGGTCCTCAATATGATAGAGCTCAGTTGTTCGCTTTCTTAGAGGAAGAATTAACAGCAATTGAAGCTGATTTAAAAGCTCCGAGAACTAACGAACATGGAAGAGCAGACAAAGCGGTGGCTTGGATGATTTTAGCTAAAATGTATTTGAATGCTGAAGTTTACATTGGAACACCAAAATATACAGAATGTATTGCTCAATGTAATAACATCATTGGTGGAGGATATTCATTAGCACCAAATTATCTTTACAATTTCATGTCTGATAGTGACACAAACAGTGCTAAAAATGAAATCATTTTCCCTTTAATTTCTGATGGTCAATATACTAAAAACTACGGGCCTACAACAGTTATGATTAATGGTGAAGTAGGTTCTTTGGAACAAAATGGTGTATCTCTTGGTGTAGGTGCCGGAGGATGGGGCGGAGCCTTACGTGTTAGAAAACAGTTTGCAAACAAATTTGAAGATGCTTTGTATAATGGTGATGCACGTAATACATTAATTAAAGCAAATCGTTCTGCTGAAATCGGTTCTATTTCTGATAGAGATTCTGGTTTTGTAATTACTAAATTCTCTAATAGAACGTCTAACGGTGGTCAAGGTTCTGACTTGACTTTTGTGGATACGGATTTCCCATTATTCCGTTTAGCAGACGTTTATCTAATGTTAGCAGAAGCTCAAATGAGAAATGCTGGTGCTACGAATAGTTCTTTAGATCAAACAGGAATAGCAACTCAACAATCGGTTGATTATATCAATGATTTACGAGAAAGAGCCTTTGGTAATGAATCTGCTAATGTGTCTGTTTCACAAGTTTCGCTTCAATTTATTTTAGATGAAAGATTAAGAGAATTACATTGGGAATCACACAGAAGACAAGACTTAATTCGTTTCAACAGATATACTGGAGGAAACTACAATTGGGCTTGGAAAGGAAATGGTTCTAATGGAATTTCAATTTCCGGTAACTTAAAAGTGTACCCTCTTCCATCTCAAAGTTTAGCTGTTAATCCAAATTTAACTCAAAACCCAGGTTATTAATCATATCAATTTATAAAATTATTTAAAAATGAAAAATACATTCAAATTTTTATTCGCTTTTATCGCTTTTGCCGGACTTATGTCTTGCGAGGACGAAGAAAACTTCCAAATCCTTGATCCATCAGGGGATTTTGTAATAGTTACACCGGATGCTGGAACAAACATCGTTTTAGATCCAAATTTACAAACAAATCCAAGTATTACATTAACTTGGTCTCCTGCTGATTATGGTACACCAACGGAAATTCAATATGTAGTTGAATTTGCTGCTGCAGGTACTGATTTTGCTGAACCGGTTGTGGCTGCTTCTACTACAAATACAAATGTAACTTGGAATGTGTTAGAATTAAACGGAGCTGCATTATCATCAGGGTTGACACCTTTTGAAGAAGGAGGACTAGATATTAGAGTAAAAGCTACTACAGGAACTACTGGTTCTCAAGAAAGAATTTCTAATATGTTAACTATTTTTGTTACTCCATTCAGTACAGATTTACCTAAATTATGGTTGCCAGGAAGTTATCAGTCTGATTCAGGTTATGGAAATAATTGGACACAAGAAACAGCTGCAACTCTAGCTGCTTCTGCATATGGAAATTACGATTTTGAAGGATATGTTTATTTTGCCTCAGCTCAATCAGCTCCTGATAATGGATATAAATTTACAGATGCTCCAAATTGGGACAATGGAGTTTTTGGAGACGATGGTTCTTTTTCAGGTGCTTTAACATCTCCAGGGGATAATATTTCTGCAAATCCTGGATATTATTTAGTTAAAGCAAATCCTAGTAGTGCTTCTGCGGGTGGTTTGGCTGCAATGTCTTATACAGTTACTGCAACAGAATGGGGAATCGTTGGAGCTGCAACACCAAATGGTTGGGATTCGAGCACTCAACTTACCTATAATTCATCAACAAAAATGTGGGAAGGTGTCGTGGCTTTAACTGCAGGTGAATTCAAATTTAGAGCTAACCAAGCTTGGACTATCAATTTAGGTGGTGACCCAGCTGCAATGAACTATGATGGAGGTAATTTATCTGTTGCTGCCGAAGGTACTTATTTAGTTAAACTTAATTTAAGTAATCCTAGAGCATATACGTATGAATTAATTGCTCAATAATTTCTTTTAAAATAATAAAAAGGGCTGTAATCCTACAGCCCTTTTTTATCATTTAAATTTTCAGCTATGAAAAAATATTATTTTTTTACTTTTTTATTTTCTTTATTTTCTGGGTTAGTTTTTGCTCAAGTAACGATTACTCCTTCCACGTTTAATGTAACGGACCAAATTACCATTACAGTATCAACAGCCGCCCAAGCCTGTAACCTTATGGGGACAAGTCCTGCAAAAGTTTATATGCATGCCGGTATTGGCGATGATACAAATGCTTTTGGTTATTCTGTTATTGGAACTTGGGGACAAGATAATGGCGTTGGGCTAATGACAAACAATGGAAATGGAACGTGGTCTATTACTATTACACCAAGTGTTTATTTTGGATTAAATGGAACACAACAAGCCAATGCTACAAAACTTGGAATGGTTTTTAGAAATGCGAATGGTTCTCAAACGTTAAAATTACCACCATCATGCGGTGATTTTATTTTCAATGTAGGAACTTTTCAGTTAAACTTGACTTCTCCGGTCAACAACAGTTCAACAATCATCAATAGTGGAGGTAGTTTGGTAGTATCTGCTACAA
>JAKLIC010000118.1 GCA_022709825.1 Bacteroidota bacterium
GATCCAATGCCCATTGAGGATGTTTACTTGTTTTCATATGATACGTGTTTACGTATTACAAAGTAACAACTAAAATTCACTGCTGTCAAGCATTTTCATCAAAACTTATAAACTAATACGTGTTAATATCCAGGTTAGAGTTTAATAGAAAAGGCTCATTGGAAGCTCGACTATCAATAACATTAGTCAACTTATTGATATCTTCCTCAATTCTTGTGAGCCGAGATAAATCTGCCTTTATTTCTTTTTGACTGGCTTTTACATCTGTAAGTTCTACTTTTATCCCTTCTAAAAGCAACCTTTGAAATGCTCTCCACGCTTTATTGCAGTCGATACTATCAGTTTTTAATTCTTCACCGAACCAGAATTTTATTTCGGACAAGATCTTTGAAAGAAAATAGCTTTTAAATGATTCGCCATATTCATCAAGATAACTAACTGATTTAATCCTATTATGCAACAATTCTTCACCTTCGTTTTGATTCCCATACAAATATTGGGTAATTTCAGTTTGTTGAATTGATTTTTCAATATCTGGAATAAATGTTGTTGAGGCGGTTTTTGTTAAACTTTCAATTAATTGATTTATTTGTTTTTTATCTTGTTTAGGCAAGTCATAATTTTCCGAAAAATAGCAATCTTTAATATGAGAAAGCGATTTCAAGTAAGCACGTAATAAGGCTCGTTGCATGTCATGGTTCAATATCCCGTCTTTACTCTCTATCCACCTTGCTTTTAGCTTGGAGCTACCATTTCCAATAATTGTTGAAGCAAGATTAATTCCTAATCCTGCCATCACTGAAGCACCAACAGTTCCACCAATCAAATATCCCGCAGTAGTAACGGAGCCAACTGCCAACAATTCTGTCAAATCTAATATCAAACTTTTACTTATCATTGTCTAAAAATGTTTGCTTTATGTTTTTCTTCTCATATTGCTTGGCCTACACCTGTCCTCCTTGTGTCATATTCGTAAAAGTCACATTTCAATTCTAAATATCTTGTCAATTCATCGATGTTTATTTGGTGCTCAGAAAAGTCTTTCGGGTGTATGACAATATTTAGTTTATCGCAAAATCTTCTTTCAGTTTCTGTCGTGGCGGAAACAAAAGAGTTGATAATTGATTTAATAACTTTTTCTCTTGAATCAATTAACCGTCCACGTCCAGTCCCTATTATTGGAATATTGATTTGTCCAGATTCTCCATTAGTCGAAACATAAGACCATAGTGAACCTAAACTAGTTTGTATGTTGTCAAAATTTGTTTCAGCCACACCATTATTGTTCATGTCAGATATGGCTGATAAAAATGCATATTTATCATTTTCAAGTTTAAGTTTTAGAACTTTCCCAATGTCATACCGATATTTATTACCCCTATTTTTTTGTGGAAGTTGAGTAGTCGGTGGCTCACAGGCTAGAGCAATTGTCAAGTCTTGGTCAAGATAACGAGGCTCTTTAAAATATTTGATAGTAAATTGTCCTTGTGTGCTTGTGTTAGCTATTAAGTCACCTTCAAATGAAGTGTCATAAGAAGTATTGATTGGAATAACTAAATGCCCTTTGTAGTCAAACAAATTACCGATAGAAATTTGAATTCTTATGTCACGTTCATTTAGCTTGTAACAAAATTCCGTTTTTGGCCAGTTCTCATATATTACCCAAATACCACCTAAAACTAACAGCCATAGCCAATGAGCTTTGAAAAAGTCGGAAAGCCCCTGTGAAAAATAACTTGTCGGCTCAATTAGTAACCAGATAATGCCTAATGTTCCTAAAGCTGCATTAAAAGTCTTCTTAATGGAGAATATATATTTCCAATAGTTCTTCGTAAATATTGTCAGAAATCTTTTTATCATAGTCCAAGTTGGCTGTAAACAGTTGGTTTATAAGAAAATGGTCCAGACTTGGCTTCCCTTTTAAGATTTTGAGAAATCTCACGCCACTCGGACATAGCTTTTTCAATAATTTTTTGATTGAAGCTTATGTGAAGAACAAGTTTGTCCTTTAGTATAACAGGACACCTATTGTCGTCTAATTCTCTTTTGCCATTTAGATTAATTGCAACTATTGGAATTTCTTGTTTGAGAGCTTGTTCCATTTCCCAGCGAACAAATTTTGTAAGGAATTTCGTTTGCTCACCAACTAGCACAACAAACAAATTAGAGCTATTCAGTCTTTCTAGAAGTTGTCGTTTTATTGATTCTTCTTTACTTGAGTCACGAGCATAATTTATTTCATGTGCATCATAGAAGTTGAAGTCCTTGAAGAAGTCATTTTGATTATGCTTCCATGCTTTCATCAGGTAGAAATAATGAATGTCATTATCACCGTCAAAGCATAAATACGTTTTGTTTCTGTATGCCATTGTTGTCTTTTTTTATTATCGGTTTACTGTCGTTTAAAATGCCACATAACGGACGGAACTATATGCAGTTGGGGATTGCGGGCTTCGTTCCTGTCGAACCCCGATGCCGTTGTTGCGGGCTGAGAACTATCTTGTCCGCACCGAAACCCCAATTGACATATAGTTTTTGTTAGCAACCGTAGTTTTTGTCATTCGTTAATTTTTATCCAATATGAGCCTCCGTGTTTTTCAACTTCTTTTAGATTAACATGATTCCATATTGGCGAAATTAAATCAGATAATTCTTTGTCTTCAAATATGAAATAATTTGGAAAAATCGTATCATATTTCTTAGGATTTGCCAGTAAATACATTGCTAATCCATATTGCTCTGAATAGAATCTATCACACATAAACTGCGGATAATCATAAGGCAAATAAATATCATGAATGTGAACAATAACACCTTTTTTCAACCTTGGTAAAATCTCAAGATAGAAAACCATCGAATCTGAATTCGGCAGAATCCTATGAGAATTATCAACGAATAGTATGTCGTTTTCATTTAGCTCGTCCAAGATATCAAAATCAATATTCTCAAAAGGCTTTCTAATTACTTTGTTTGCCAAATTGTCAATTTCGGCTCGCGGCATTGGGTCGATTGAAATAATTTCAGTATCTAAATTCTGCTCAGTCTTTGTTTTATAAGCAACTTTTGTCGAGTTTCCCGACCCAATCTCAATGTATTTTTTTGGTTTGAACTCTGTCAGTAAAATGTAAATGCCAATAATATCAAGACCTGGCAAAAAACCGTTATTCCATGTCGGTTTTGTTGAATCAGTCTCATTACTTGAATCTTTAATTGTCCAAATGAAATCCTTAAGCAACAATGATTTATCAATTAATTGCTTGTAATAATCTCGGTTTGAGTCAATAATTTTATATAAATCTTTATGAGGTGGTTTCCCAAATCCATATCTTGGTTTAAAATCAACTTTGTACTCAAGGAATAAATTCTGAAATTTTGGGTTCAAAAATCTGTAACTCTGTTTTATCATATTCTAAAATTTAATCTGTTGCTGCGCCGTTTTACTATGGTTGCTAACGGCTGAGGCTAAAAGCTGGCGGGCATTTCGGAGCACTTCACTGTCAAGTTGCGATGAAGTTTATTAGTTGTGTTGCCCTTCAAATTACCACTTTCCGCCCGCTTGATTTTAGCCTTTGTTAGCGTTTCGTGCTTTCTATTCATAAGTATCTGTCTGTTATATATTCAATGTACTTCTCATTTGTGTCGTAGTAGTTATCGGCCAAGAAGGTTATTAATTCCTGATAACTAATTGAACTAAATTTTATGTCGTCTGCTTTTGTATATTCTGAAAACTTGTCAATTTCGTTGCGATGTATATAACCTTCTTCGCCTAATACGTCATACCACAAATACAAAAGTCGAAAAGATTTTTTCCCGTATTTATTTTTAAGTCCTAAAATATGCTTGATTAATTGTGCAGGATGCAAAAACTTAAAATCACTGTCGTCTGGGCTTATTGCTTTTGCAAGTTCATATAATTTTGGAATATCTTTCCATAATGGTAAAATATCGTTGTTGAAATATTTTGGGTCAACTCCGCTGTGTCCGTGATTTGAATACGCTTCTGAATACTTGCATTCTATGGCAAAGACTTTATATTGTGCTTTATCATTGTTTTCAATTACAACGTCAAGGTTAGGGCAAAAAGGAAAGGCTTTACTAATAATAAATTTTTGTTCAAAATTTATGTCTGTTTGAGTTTTATTTTGTTTTGCACAAAGTCCGCAAGCGTGAGAAATATTGTCTATTTTACCAGTCGTTTTCCAATAATGAAAAAGGTTTACACCGAGTGCAGACGATGAATGAACAGCATTCATTTTTGCTGGAGAATTATTCTTATTTAAAATTTCACCTCCATCACCTTTAGAAAAGTCAGCAATAACATCGGCTGCCAATGGTTCAAATAGGTTTTCCTCAAGCTTTTTTGTGTATGCTGGAAAACCTTTATCCACCTTGCTACCAATGAGTGAAATATTTTTCCTTTTTGCCCATTGAACTTGCTTTGCCAATATGTATTCAAATCCTTTCATAAGTCAGATTAATATTTATTAAGATTGTCCATATTAACTTCGGGCGGAATTGGCGAAACTTTTTTAGCAGATGCTCTTGAGGCGAAAAGAACAATTAAATAGATTACAAGGCAAATACCTGCGGAAATTAATAGAACTTTCCATTGCAAAAGCGTGTCTGGATTTTCGTATTCTGCACCTGTTCGGGCTGAAAAGAGCATCTTAACCAAGTCAACTGGAAATCGAATTATGGCATTTACACCATAAGAAAAATCAGAAAATTCTTTTGATATGAAAATCCCTGTTGTAATTAACCACGCTACACTTGAAATTAGAAAACTGTAAAACCTTGTGTAAATCTTTCTGAACTTCAACCATCTTTTGTTACCAGAAAGCAAATATGTCGTGATTTCGGTAATTAGTGATGTACCGATTTCGGAAAATAGCGATGCATGATCAGGGTTCAAAAATAGGTTAATTTCATTCAAAAATAGTTTTTCTGTTTTCCATACGG
>JAKLIC010000119.1 GCA_022709825.1 Bacteroidota bacterium
AAATTTTCTGATTTTCTCTTGAAAAGCAGCATATTCTTTTTTATTAAGTTGAGGTAAAAAAACGGAAGGAAGGCGAGGACTGTAAACAGTTGCCTTTTTTATTTTTTTGTCAAATTCCTCTCGGGTAATGCTTAATAAATCACAGAATTTTAAAGTGTCTAAATTTTTAATTTCCCTCGGAACCACCATAATATCATACGACGGCTGGTTGGCAACCATAAGTTTTCCTTTTCGATCATAAATATAACCGCGTTCGGGATATTCATAAACAATTTTAATGGCATTATTCTCTGATTTCAGTTTATATTCATTGTCAATTATTTGCAAATAAAACAACCTCGCTAAAACAACAAGGGTAGCAAATATAATTAAAGAGGGTAGAATAGCTTTTCTCAAATCTTCTTACTGGGCTTAAACAAATAAATGAGTAGGATACAAAGGGCAAGTGTAAAGATAGTACTCAAAACCGTTCGAAGCAATATATTCCAGAAAAAACTAAAGCGGAATATTTCTAATAAAAATAAAATAATATGATGCGTCAATACGGAAATTAAAATAAATGAAAAGCGTTCAGGGGTTAAACGCTCATTAATTTTAACGGTTTGATATTCATAACTCAAACCAAAAGAGAATTTAAAAAAGGAAGGCCGTAAATAAGCTAATATCACACAAGCGGCAGCATGAACGCCACCGGAATTACTAAACATGTCCATCGTGATTCCCAATAAAAAACTGGCTAGTAAAAGACCGTTTTTATTCCCGTTAACCGGATATAAGATAATAAACAAAATATAAGGATACGGATTAATGAAACCCAAAAAATTAATTTTATTGAATATAGCGACTTGAGCTAAAATCAATAAAATGAAACGGATAATATTGACGATAACGGCACTACTCATCTTTATTTTGTGCTTCTAATTCTATCACTTCTTTCCGGTCTTTATTTTCAATGATGTAAACATGACCTAAACTCGTCATGTCATTAAATAATTTCACATCAATCGTAAAATAATTCGTTTTGTTATCCGTATAAATTTTATGAATGGTGCCAATATTAATATTCTCAGGAAAAATTTTGGATTGAGCCCCAGTAACAATAGTATCGCCTTTTTTAACTGTGGCTAATCGTGGAACGTCAATCAATTGAACATACCCTGTGCTTTTACCATTCCAAGTTAACGTACCGAAATGACTGGATTTTTTAATTTTTGCATTGATTTGTGATTTCACATTCAACACGCTGATTACCGTAGCATAATTTTTTGAAGTATGTTCAACAATACCGATGATACCTTTGCTGTTCATCACGCCCATATCGGGTTGAATGCCATGGACACTTCCTGAATTAATGGTAAGGAAATTTTCATGAACATTATAAGTATTGTTAATGATTTTAGATTGGAATACTTTGTAATTTCCAAAGCTGCTCAATAATTCCTTGTCAATTACTTTTGTGGTGTCTTTAAAATTGAAAAGTAAGCTTTTTAAACGGGCATTTTCATTGGCTAATCCTTCGTTCTCCGTTTTTAAATTCAAATATTCGTTCACGGAATTAATGCGTTCATACACGCCTCCTGTCACAAAATTGGCAGAAGAAATAACCTGACTGCGATGAAAAGAATGTGATTGTATCGTCAAAACCAACGAAACCACTAAAAGCAGCAAAAACAGTAACCGTGTACTGTTTTTAAAAATATAAACAAATAGCTGCTGCATAGTTCAATGATTCAGTTACGTAATTCCGTTTAGTAAAAAAGAGCAGTATAAACCGTATTATTTGATTAAAATACTTCTGAATCGGGTAATGTTTTTCAACGCAATTCCGGTACCTCTAACAACAGCTCGCAACGGATCTTCTGCAATATAAACAGGCAAATCCGTTTTTAACGAAATTCGTTTGTCTAAGCCACGTAACATCGAACCACCTCCGGCTAAATAAATCCCTGTATTATAAATATCGGCTGCTAATTCCGGTGGAGTTTGTGATAAGGTTTCCATTACAGCATCTTCAATTCGTTGAATCGATTTGTCTAACGCTTTTGCAATTTCACGATAAGAAACATCAACCTGTTTCGGTTTCCCGGTTAATAAGTCACGTCCTTGCACAGACATTTCATCCGGTGGAGTATCTAATTCTTCAATGGCAGCACCAATTTCAATTTTTATTTTTTCAGCAGTACTTTCTCCAACAAATAAGTTGTGTTGCGTACGCATATAGTAAACGATATCATTAGTAAAAACGTCACCGGCAATTTTCACGGACTTGTCACAAACAATTCCTCCTAAAGCAATAACGGCAATTTCAGTTGTTCCTCCTCCAATATCCACAATCATGTTTCCTTTTGGTTGCATGATATCAACGCCAATACCGATAGCGGCAGCCATAGGCTCATGAATCAAATAAACTTCTTTTCCGTTTACGCGTTCACAGGATTCCTTTACCGCACGCATCTCTACTTCGGTAATTCCGGAAGGAATACAAACCACCATGCGTAAAGCAGGTGTAAACAAACGCTTCTTTAAGGCAGGAATACTTTTGATAAACATGCTAATCATTTTTTCTGAAGCATCAAAATCAGCAATAACCCCATCTTTCAATGGGCGAATGGTCTTTATGTTTTCATGCGTTTTACCTTGCATCAAATTAGCTTCTTTTCCTACAGCTATAATCTTACCCGATATCCTGTCACGAGCAACAATCGACGGGGAGTCAATCACTACTTTATCATTATGAATTATCAAAGTGTTTGCGGTTCCAAGGTCAATGGCGATGTCCTCGGTCATGAAATCAAAAAATCCCATACGTTTGTTTAGGGTTAAATAGGTTTATAAAATTCTAACGTACAAAGGTAAAAAAATTAATGTTTAAAATGACGTGTTCCTGTAAATACCATTGCAATTTTATTTTCGTTGCAATAGCTGATACTCAACTCATCTTTAATTGATCCACCGGGCTGAATAACAGCCGTAATTCCTGCATGATGAGCAATTTCTACACAATCCGGAAAGGGGAAAAATGCATCACTTGCCATCACGGCTCCTTTCAAATCAAAACCAAATGAAGTTGCTTTTTCTATGGCTTGTTTCAAAGCATCCACGCGAGACGTTTGTCCGGTTCCGGAAGCCAATAATTGTCCGTTTTTTGCAAACACTATCGTATTCGATTTGGTGTTTTTACAAATTTTGGAAGCAAATAGTAAATCTTCAATTTCCTGATCAGTAGGGGTTGTCAAGGTAACGGTTTTTAATCCTTGTTTATTGTCTGTCAAGTTGTTTTTATCTTGAACTAACAATCCGTTTAAACAAGTTCTCACTTGCTTATTGGGTAAGGCAACATCATGTTGCACTAATATAATACGGTTTTTCTTTTCTTCTAAAAGGGCAAGAGCTTTGTCATCATAGGCGGGAGCAATCACTACTTCACAAAACAAGTGATTGATTTCTTTTGCAGTGGCTTCATCAATTTTCCCGTTGGCAATCAAAACGCCTCCAAAAGCAGAGGTTGGATCACCTGCCAAAGCAGCTAAATAAGCTTCTTGCATCGTGCTTCGGGTGGCAATTCCACAAGCATTATTATGTTTTAAAATAGCAAAAGTAGGGTCATTGTCTTTAAATTCTAAAATCAAATTCACTGCAGCATCAACATCCAATAAATTATTATACGAAAGTTCTTTGCCGTGTAATTTGGTAAACATGCTGTCAAAGTCGCCAAAGAAAAACCCTTTTTGATGCGGATTTTCACCATATCGAAGCACTTGACCGTCAGCAATACTGGCTTTGTATATCGTTACATCGGTGTTGAAATAAGTAAAAATAGCCGTATCATAATGAGAGGACACATGGAAGGCTTTGGTGGCTAACAAACGTCTTTGCTCTAAAGTGGTCGCTCCGTTTTGAGTAGAAATTAATGCTAATAAATAAGCGTATTCGTTCACAGAAGCAACAATAACGGTATCCTTGAAATTCTTGGCAGCAGCACGAATCAATGAAATACCACCAATATCAATCTTTTCAATAATATCCGTTTCAGAGGCACCGGAAGCTACCGTTTTCTCAAACGGATATAAATCTACAATCACCAAATCCAATTGCGGAATTTCAAAGGCTTTCATTTCTTCCACATCACTTGGATTATCCTGACGGTTCAAAATTCCGCCAAAAACTTTCGGATGTAGTGTTTTTACTCGTCCACCTAAAATGGATGGATAGGAGGTAACCTCTTCTACAGGAACTACCGGAATACCTAAGTTTTTAATAAATTCTTCGGTTCCTCCCGTAGAATAAAGAATAACATTTTGTTGGTGTAATTGCTTGACAATAGGTTCTAAACCCGTTTTGTCAAACACCGAAATTAACGCTGATTGAATGGTTTTTGTCGTATTCATTGTGTTGTTGTTTAGAAGGGGCAAAAGTACTATTTGTAGGCCTAACTTTCAAACGATTTGCATATTACTTTTTATCCTTTTTTTGTTCCATTTTTTGTCAATCCGCAAAAGACGAAGTCGAAATAGGATTCTCCTGCAAAGCAGGACAAAAAACCAATCATTTTCTGTAACAATTTCCCAATTTAAACTACCAATCACTATATTTACATTTACAAAACAAAACAATGCTGCTCTACCTTCGTTTACTTAAAGAAAGTTTTAGTTTCGCCATGAATGCCTTGCGTAACAATAAACTTCGTACTTTTTTGTCGTTACTCGGAGTAACCATTGGAATTTTTTCTATCATCGCAGTATTGGCAGCGGTGGATTCCTTAGACCAAAAAATTAAAGCCGACTTAGGCGATTTAGATAAAAATACCGTCTATTTAATGCGTTTTTCCTTTGGTCCTTCCGAAATTCCGCGTTGGAAAAGAGAACAATTCCCGGATGTGACCTTTGAAGAATTTGACTACCTGAAAAAATCCCTGAATGGAGT
>JAKLIC010000012.1 GCA_022709825.1 Bacteroidota bacterium
ACGTCTTATAATATGACCTAGCCGCTGACATGCTTCGCCAACGGTTGGCGTATAAACAATGGGTAAAAATTTTGCCGGATCACTCGAAACTGCCTTAAAAAATAGGGTTTCATTTGTGTCTAAAAGTTGCATCAGGTAAACATATTGGTTGATGGGCTTTTCAAAATTGTCCAATTGCTCTTCCACACGTAAAATTTGAGTAGCAAGGGTTTCTATAGTATCCGGTAAAATTCCTTTCAATTTGAATTTTTCACGTTCTTCCAATGTAAAAGCAGTTCCTTTATTAAAACGCGGATTTCGCAAAAGCGAATAACCTGTAATAGCTTCCATGAGGTTTTATTTTTTACTTTTTGAAATATACTTACTTAATACAAAATCATTTTTAAAAACAATTTAATATTATCGTATAAAGTTAAGAATTCCATATTAACCGAACAACTATTACTAACCTTTATAATGGAGTTTTTTCTTTTTAATACACTCTTTAACTACTTTCTTAAAAAAATAACTACAGTACATTTAATAATAAAATATATTTAACAGAACTTATATGAAAAAAAAAGCCCCAAAGAATTGGAGCTCAGATTAGTATAGAATTGTATTAATTAAGACAATGCTTTCTTTAAAGATTCAAAATTCAACTTTACTTGCTCTCCGGTTTGCAGGTTTTTGAGTCCAAATTCCATACGCTCCAATTCTGATTGACCGGCAATAACGGCAAAAGGAATGCCGCGTTTATCTGCATATTGAAATTGCTTGGCAATTTTAGCGGCATCCGGATATAATTCGACTTTAATGCCGGCACGACGTAATTTGGAAATAGCTTCCATCGCATACAAACTTTCGTGATTTCCGTAATTGATAAACAACGCTTTTGTAGTTGCCGAAACTGTATCAGGAAATAAACCCAATTCTTCTAAAACCAAATAAATTCGGTCTAACCCAAAGGATATCCCAACCCCACTCATGTTTTTCAATCCGAAAATTCCGGTCAAATCATCGTATCGACCGCCTCCGCCAATGGAACCCATGGCGACTTGAGGTGCAACAACTTCAAAAATAGCTCCGGTATAATAATTTAATCCTCTCGCCAAAGTAACATCTAAATCAATAAGGGCTGTTTGTAAACCTAATTTTTCAACGGTTTCGCAAATGAATCGCAATTCTTCCACACCTTTCAATCCTTCAACTGATGCAGCTAGTAGTTGATTTAGTTTTTCTATTTTTTGAATAACGTTTCCTGTAAATTGAAACAACGGTTGCACTTTTTCTATTGCTGAGGCAGAAATTCCTTTTTCAAGCATTTCTTTTTTTACTCCCTCCTCGCCTATTTTGTCTAATTTGTCTAACGCGACTGTAAAATCAATCAATTTGTCTTTCGCCCCAATGACTTCGGCAATACCTGAAAGAATTTTTCGATTATTAATTTTAATAGTTGTTCCACCTAATCCTAAATCAGTAAAAACCGCATCATACAATTGCACCAACTCTACTTCCTGCCACAACGAAGTAGAACCTACTACATCGGCATCGCATTGGTAAAACTCTCTGAATCTACCTTTTTGCGGACGGTCAGCACGCCAAACGGGTTGAATTTGGTAGCGTTTAAACGGAAACTCAATTTCATTTTGGTGTTGCACGACATAACGGGCAAAAGGAACAGTTAGGTCGTAACGAAGGGCTTTTTCGGAAATTTTGCCGGTAAGTTTTTTATAATCGATAACATTCAATTCATCGGAACCAACTTTATCCAAATAATCTCCAGAATTCAATATCTTAAAAATCAATCGGTCTCCTTCTTCCCCATATTTTCCCATCAACGTTTCTGAATTTTCAAACGAAGGTGTTTCAATCGGCTGAAAACCAAAAACTTCAAAATGATGCTTCATTATCGAACTGATGTAGTTTCGTTTCGCCACCTCTGTCGGTGAAAAATCTCTGGTTCCTTTGGGTATACTTGGTTTTTGAGCCATTGTTATAGTTATATTTTTTATCGTCTTTGCTATTGTCCTTTACTTTGCAAATATCTTACTTTTTAAAGAAAATAAAGAAACCTTGTAACAATTATTGTAATTTCGTGTCAAATTAAGCATATGGCTCGATTAGTTAAAGAAAATATCAAAATTGCACTGGGTTCTATTAAAACACAGTTGCTTCGTACTATCCTGACAATTGTAATTATCGCAATAGGAATTACTGCGTTGGTAAGTATTTTAACGGTAGTATCGGCTCTTGAAAATACCTTGTCAACCAATTTTGCGTCTATGGGAGCCAATACGTTTACCATTCGCCAATATGAATTGGAAGTGCGTGTGGGAAATGGTCGCAGACAAGAACGCGAAATCATCAATCCGATTATCTCCTATCCGGAAGCAAAAGCATTTCAAGAAAAATACAATTATCCTTTCACCCATGCCTCTTTATCATTCACCGCTACTTCAGCTGCCGAAGTAAAATTTGAAAATAAAAAAACCGACCCTGAAATTACTGTTGTAGGTGTTGATGATTACTTTTTAACTAATTCCGGACTGGAATTAGCCGATGGTAGAAACTTTACCGGTTTCGATATTGAAAATAATAATTTTGTTTGTGTAGTAGGCTCCGATTTTGAAAATGGCCTTTTAAAAGATGTCAACCCTATCGATAAAATCATTTCTATTCGTGGGGCCAAATTTAAAGTCATTGGAATACTTAAAGAAAAAGGTTCAACCTTTGGTAATAGTCAGGATTTAAGGGTAATGATTCCAATCCAGGTAGCTCGTTCACTTTTTACACAACCCAATATTAATTATAACCTTAGTGTTTTAGTAGACAAAAAAGAGTTATTAGATGCTGCCATCGACAACGCAATCATTACGATGCGAAAAGTTCGAAAACAAAATCCGGTTCAGGACAATAATTTTGGAATTGTTCGAAGTGACGAATTAATCAATCAAATTCTATCGCTAACTTCTGTTTTGGGAATTTCGGCGTGGATAATTGGGGTAATCACCATATTTGGTTCTTCTATCGCTTTAATGAATATTATGCTGGTTTCCGTGACAGAACGAACCAGAGAAATTGGTGTAAGAAAAGCGTTGGGAGCTAAAAAAAGTACGATTGCTTTTCAGTTTTTTACCGAAACAATTGTTATTGGCCAATTAGGTGGGATTCTTGGTATTATTTTAGGTATATCAATAGGCTCTGCTTTTGCAGCCTTACTCGAATTTGATTTTATTATACCTTGGATGGCAATCATTGCCGCGGTAATTACGAGCTTTTTAGTTGCTGTTGTTTCCGGTTTATATCCGGCTATAAAAGCGGCAAAACTAGACCCGATTGAAGCATTACGTTACGAATAATAATTTTTCCTTTTTCTAAAAACTTTTTACCGCTCTGAGCATTCGGTCATTTCCGTAAATATCCTGTCGAAGTTCTATTTCTGTAAAACCATAAGAAGCTACTAATGCAATCATTTCAGTCCCTAAATACTGATTAATTTCAAAAAACAATTGTCCGTTAGGCTGTAAATATTCTTGAGCCAATTGAGCGATTTTTCGATAAAACAACAAAGCATCATTATCTGCAACAAATAAAGCCAAATGGGGTTCAAATTGTAAAACGTTGGTATTTATTTCCTTTTTTTCAAGCTCCCGAACATAAGGCGGATTCGAAACTATTACGTCAAATTGCTGCTCCAACCTTGTGGTTGCTAAAATATCATTTTGAAGAAAAGTTACATCCACTTGATTCATTGAAGCGTTTTTAGTGGCAACTTCTAAAGCTTTCTCCGAAACATCTGAGGCAAAAACGGTTGCTTTTGGTAAATTCTTTTTCAATGTAATCGGAATACAACCGGTTCCGGTTCCAATATCCAATAGTGCAATTTCTGAACTAGTTGGATTGGTTTCAAGAATCCATTGCACCAATTCTTCTGTTTCCGGTCTCGGAATCAAGGTATACTCATTTACCAGAAAAGTTAACCCATAAAAAGAGGTTTCTCCTAAAATGTATTGAATGGGTTTTTGCGTTTTCAGTTGGATTAAAACAGAATTCCAATACTGTTCTTCTTCAACAGTGATTTCAAAATTTGGATTCAAAGCCAAGTCAACACGCTTCAATTGATACCTCTTTTCTAAGGTTAAATAGAAAAACTGATCAATCTCCATTGCATCAAAAAAGGGCGACAGTTCGTTTTGAAAAAGGGCTTTGTATTTTTTTACTTCCATTGAATTTAATTACAAGTCTTTTAACATCCAAACCGGACAAGAGGTATGTCCGGTGCAACCCATAGGAGCATCTATATACTGAAAACCAAATTTTTTATACAATTTCTGAGCATTTTCCATGTAAGGCATGGTTTCCAAATAACATTTCTCATACTTAAAAGAGACTGCGGCTTGCAAACACTTCTCCATCATTAGCGAACCTAATCCTAGCCCACGGGCTTCCGGCAAAAAATACATTTTTTGTAACTCACAAATAGTCTCTGCTTCATTTGCTAACTGACTCACACCGGCTCCGCCTATAATTTTACCATTATTTTCTACAACAAAATAAGAACTTCCGGGGATATTGTACGTTTCAAACATGGAATCCAAAGAAACATCTGCATAAGCAGTTCCAACTTTTGGAACATTGTGTTCAATTAAAACGGAACGGATAACAGCTGCTATAGCTTGGTTATCAGTGTTAAGTATAGGTCGAATGATTATCATACAAATGAATAGCTATTTTAAAACTGTAAAAGTAAAACTATTTCAACTTTATTAGTCAAAAAGCGTAATTTTGTCTTACCATGAATCATGAAATTTACATCCAACGTTGCCTCGAATTAGCTCAGAATGGGTTGGGTTCTACCTATCCTAATCCAATGGTAGGTAGCGTAATCGTGCATCGGGGAAAGATAATTGGGGAAGGTTGGCATCAAAAAGCAGGAGAACCACATGCTGAAGTCAACGCTATTAATTCCGTAAAAAATAAATCACTGCTAACTAAGTCGACTATCTATGTGAGCTTGGAACCATGCAGTCATTTTGGAAAAACCCCTCCTTGCAGTGACTTAATTATCCAACATAAAATACCAACGGTAATCATCGGAACTGTTGACCCTAATGATAAAGTAGCCGGAAAAGGCATAGAAAAACTTCAAAAAGCAGGAATTAAAGTTAAGGTTGGCGTTTTAGAAAAAGAATGCCGGGAATTGAATAAACGTTTTTTTACTTTTCATACTAAAAAACGACCATATATCATTTTGAAATGGGCTGAAAGTGCCGATGGTTTTCTTTCACCATTGAATAAAAAAGAGCAAAAACCGGTTTGGATTACCAATGTGTATGCACGACAATTGGTTCACAAATGGAGAACGGAAGAACAAGCAATACTAGTTGGAACCAAAACTGTTTTAGACGATAACCCCCAATTAAATGCCCGGGATTGGTTTGGAAAAAATCCAATTCGAATTATTTTAGATCGCTCTGGAAAAATTTCTGAAGATTATGCCGTAAAAAAAGGAAGTCAAAAATCAATCATACTGACGGAACAGGAAATTTTAACAAAAGATGAAAATTGTATTTATGAAAATCTTATCTTTGGAGAACAACTTCCTGAAAAAATCAGTAATTTGCTTTATCAATATCAAATTCAATCTGTCATTGTAGAAGGAGGACGTCAAACCTTACAATCTTTTATCGACGATGATTTATGGGATGAAGCTCGCATTTTTAAAGGAAATATAATATTACACCAAGGAACTAAAGCCCCAATCCTAAAAGGTGAAATTGTAGTAAAACAAAAAAGCATAAAGGACGAACTTATAATCATTAAAAGCCATGATTAACACTATCATTTTTGATTTCGGAAACATATTCATTGATTTGGATAAAGCTGCGGTAGACAAAGCCTTTCGTGATTTAGGTTTAACCGAATGGCACGCTGATTTAGATGAATTAAATAAACGTTTTGAAGTGGGCAAAGCAACAGAATTGGAATTTATTCAAGGCTTTCAAAAACATTTACCAAACGCTTCTATTGAAGACATAAGAAAAGCTTGGAATGCAGTTTTGGGCGATTTCCCTTTGAAAAGGTTAGAATTTCTACAAAGCTTAAAAGGCAAATACCGTATGTTTTTATTGACCAATACGGATATGATTCACATTGACCGTTTCGAACATAAAGAAGGTATGTCGATTACACGGGATTTCTACAACTGTTTCGAAAAAGTATATTATTCCTATGAAATGGGAATTCGTAAACCGAATGTAGAAGTCTTTAAATTCCTATTGCATAAACATGAATTATCACCCAAACGAACTTTGTTTATTGACGATAGAAAAGAAAATACGGATGCAGCAGCTTCCTTAGGTATTCAAGTATGGAATTTACAAGTTGGAGAAGAAGAGGTAACTGATTTATTCGCCAAAAAAATAATTAGCTTGTGATTTATATTGTTTTAAGTGTACTTTTCAACACTGTTCTATTTGTAATTCTAAAACTGTTTTCCCGTTTTAATATCAATACACTCCAAGCCTTAGTAGTCAATTATTTTACTGCTTTTGTGATGGGATTAATACTTTCTGACCAATCGTTTAACTTGTCCGAAATAGTTCACAAACCATGGTATCCGGGCAGTTTCATGTTGGGATTTTTGTTTATTTCTGTATTTTATGTCACGGCGGTTACTTCGCAACGAAACGGACTTTCTGTAGCCTCGGTGGCCTCAAAAATGTCTGTCATTATTCCAATTTCTTTTGGCGTTTGGCTTTTTGGCGAAGAATTGGGAATAGCCAAAATTTTAGGGATTATTTTAGCTTTAATTGCCGTTTATTTCACCGCTAAAAAGGAAGAAGGAGCTGTAGCAGATTCCAAAAATTTGATTTTCCCTACATTGGTTTTTTTTGGTGCCGGAGCAATTGATACCAGTCTGAAAGTATTACAGAATGACTATCTTCCGACTGAGGAAATTTCATTATTTTCTTCTCACACCTTTTTAATGGCTTTTACAATTGGTGTTTTTTTAATTGGAATCGCTATCATTAAAAATAAAATGAAAATAACCGGTAAAAGTATTTTGGGAGGTATTGTATTAGGTATACCAAATTATTTTTCACTCTACTACTTAATTAAAATGTTAGACAGTGAAGTATTTGAAAGTTCTACCATTTTCACCATTCACAATGTGGCAATCGTAATGGTTTCAACATTGGTTGGTATCGTATTTTTCAAAGAAAAAATATCGATTCGAAACGGAATTGGAATAGCATTGGCACTCACAGCTATCTTTTTAGTAACCAGTTAAAAAATAATGGCTGATTCAAAAGATACATATAAAACAATACTCACCTCTTCAGAAGAAGTCTTGTTCAAAGAAAAAAACAGTAAATTTTTTGGGTATGCATTTCCGGTTGCCAATGAAGAAGAAGTGAAAATACAGTTAGAGCATCTAAAAAAACAACATTTTTCAGCAAGACATTGGTGCTATGCTTATCAATTAGGTACCGAAAAAATCAGTTTTAGGGCCAATGATGATGGCGAACCAAATAACAGTGCCGGAATGCCTATTTACGGACAAATCCAGTCTTTTGAGGTAACCAATGTATTGGTAGTGGTTGTTCGGTATTTCGGAGGTGTAAAATTAGGTGTAGGCGGACTCATATCTGCCTACAAAACAACCGCTCAAATGGCATTGGAAAATGCAGAAATCATCGAAAAAACCATTGACCTTTATTATACTATTGTTTTTGATTATAAAAACATGAACAAAATTATGCGAATCATCAAAGAAAAAAACTTGGAAATTGTCTCTCAAAAAATGGAATTAAATTGCGAAATCAAAATAGCAACCCGAAAAAAAAATGCCGAAATGATTTTCGACATTTTTTCTTCTCTTTTTGAAGTTTCCATAAAAAAGGAAAATTAATCTTCTAATAATTCCATGCTGTCAATAATCGATTTTATATTTGAAGGAGGCAACATGGGTTTGCCGGTTTTTAGGTCAACAAAGACCAAAATAAAATCGGCTGTTGTTAATAACTCCCCTTTTTCACTTTGAATTTTACATTCAAATTCTATCTTCACGGAGCTCTGCTTTTTGTATTTGGTTATGACTGTAAGTAAGTCATCATAACGTGCTGGCTTTTTGTAACTTATATTGATATTAACAATAGGAAGGGCAACCCCGCTTTCTTCCATGCTTTTATAAGAAATCCCATGATTCCTAAGCCATTCCACCCTACCTATCTCAAAATAAGGCAAATAGTTACCATGATACACTACGCCCATTTGGTCAGTTTCCGAATAGCGAACACGGACTTGTAATTGATGTTCTTTCATACTTTTCTGTAATTTTTTTCTTAGTATATTTTTGAAGCCTTAAGACGTCTTTACAACAATTTTTCTATAAAATCAATAGCATTTTATTTTTTTTTAAGTTTTTTTGTTCACATATTTGTTATCCCAAAAGTTAGTAAAGAAATGGCCTAATTTCTTTGTAAGATAACCTTTAGTAAACAATATTATTTTTAGAATTTATGAGCAAAACTGCGGAATCGGTATGGGAAAACTGTCTATCATTTATAAAAGACAATATTCAGGAGCAAGCTTACAAAACTTGGTTCGAACCTATTCGGTCAGTGGAACTCACAGACAATGCTTTATACATTCAAGTACCCAGCAAATTTTTCTATGAATGGCTAGAAGAACACTATGTGAAATTACTCAAAGTGGCCTTAACCAAAGAACTTGGAAAAAATGCAAAGTTACTCTATAAAATCAAAATGGAAAACACTTATGGCAATAAACAACCGTTTACGGAACAATTGCCTAGTGCTCACCGTAGTCCGGTTAAACCACAAGATGTTGACGCTCCATTAAAAAACATTAGTCCTGAACTTAAAAATCCATTTGTGATTCCCGGTATCAGAAACCTGAAAATAGAATCACAGTTAAATGCAAATTACAGTTTTGATAATTTTCTGGAAGGAGATTCAAACCGTTTAGCTCGTTCTGCAGGAATGGCTGTAGCCAATAAACCGGGAGGAACTTCTTTTAATCCGCTTTTAATTTTTGGTGGTGTTGGTCTGGGAAAAACCCACTTGGCTCATGCTATTGGTGTTGAAATCAAAGACAAATACCCGGACAAAACCGTATTGTATATTTCAGCAGAGGTTTTTACACAACAATACATTGACTCGGTTAAGAAAAATACACGAAACGATTTTATACATTTTTATCAATTAATTGATGTATTAATTATTGATGATGTACAATTTCTTTCCGGAAAATCCGGAACTCAAGATGTGTTTTTCCATATTTTTAATTTCCTGCACCAAAATGGCAAACAGGTTATTTTAACCTCGGATAAAGCTCCTGTCGATATGCAGGACA
This sequence comes from Bacteroidota bacterium, assembly GCA_022709825.1. Taxonomy (GTDB): domain Bacteria; phylum Bacteroidota; class Bacteroidia; order Flavobacteriales; family Flavobacteriaceae; genus Flavobacterium. Next base: position 9,364 of record JAKLIC010000012.1, read on the forward strand.
TTGAACAACGTTTATTATCTCGTTTTAAATGGGGATTGTCTGCCGAATTACACCAACCGGATTATGAAACCCGTATTTCCATTCTGAAAAACATTTTATACCGTGACGGAGTAGAAATTCCGGAAGAAATCATTGAATATGTTGCCCGAAATATCAAATCGAATGTTAGGGAATTAGAAGGAGCTATTATTTCATTGATTGCTCAATCTTCTTTCAATAAAAAAGAAGTAACATTAGATTTAGCAAAAAATGTCGTAGAGAAGTTTGTAAAAAATGTCAAACGCGAAATTTCTATCGATTACATTCAAAAAGTAGTGTCCGATTATTTCCAGTTAGATTTAGATACATTACAATCTAAAACCCGTAAACGACATGTCGTGCAAGCAAGACAGTTAGCCATGTTCTTTGCCAAGAAATTTACCAAAGCTTCCTTAGCAAACATAGGCTCGCAAATTGGCGACCGTGACCACGCTACCGTTTTACATGCTTGCAAAACAGTGGACAATTTAGTAACAACAGATAAGCAATTCAGAAAATTTGTGGATGATATTCATAAAAAACTTTCTTTATAAAAAATAGTTTCAGTATTCTTAGTACTTTTGAATGCTGAAATTTTTTAGTTTACTATTTTATGCCTGTAAAAATATTGATGGTTTGTTTGGGAAACATTTGTCGTTCGCCTTTGGCGGAAGGTATTTTAGCCTCCAAACTTCCAAAAGAAAAATTTTTTGTCGACTCTGCCGGAACCGGTCATTGGCACGTCGGAAACCCTCCTGACAAACGCTCTATCTTAACAGCCGAAAAAAATGGCATCAATATTTCCAACCAAAGAGGAAAATTGTTTAAACCCTCTTTCTTTAAAGAATATGACCATATTTATGTAATGGACACCTCTAACTATGCTGATGTTATTAGTATGGCTCCCGATGAGGAAGCAAAGCAAAAAGTGATGTTAATCCTTGATGAGCTTTTTCCGGGTGAAAATGTGGATGTTCCGGATCCTTATCATGGTATACAAAGTAATTTTGACCAAGTTTTCGAAATGTTGGAAGAAGCCTGTGATACCATTGCAACCAAAATGTTGGAAAAATATTCCGAAGAATGAAACCCATCTCCTTCATAGGAAAATTATATTTGATACCCACTACCTTAGGTGACATATCACCCGATGAGGTGTTGCCACAAACGGTAAAAAGAGCCATTGATTTCATCAACGATTATGTGGTAGAAAACGAAAAAACAGCTCGGAAATTTATAAAATCAATCAATGCTGAAAAAGTTCAGGCCAATTTAAGACTTCATGTCCTGAATAAATTTACAGAAGTTTCCGAATACAACGAAATGCTTAAACCTTGTTTAGAAGGTCGCAACGTTGGCTTAATGAGTGAAGCAGGTTGCCCTGGCGTAGCCGACCCGGGTGCCGTGATTGTAAAACTTGCCCATGAAAAAGGTATTCAAGTGGTTCCGTTAGTGGGCCCCTCCTCTATTCTGTTGGCTTTAATGGGTTCCGGAATGAATGGACAGAGTTTTGCTTTCAATGGTTATCTACCCATCGATAAAAGTGAAAAAAAATCGGCTTTAAAAAACTTAGAACGCCTTTCGATGGAAAAAAATCAAGCTCAGATTTTTATCGAAACACCCTATCGTAATAACAAATTATTAGAAGATATTTTGCAATCGCTACAAGGTTCTACTCGCTTATGTGTTGCAACAGATATTACCTTACCAACCGAATACATTAAAACCCTGACCATAAACGATTGGAAAAAAACAAAGGTCGATTTACACAACCGACCTACTATCTTTATTATTCAAAAATCGTAACACCGCACTAAAAGTAGAATTGGACTTCAAGAATAGTTTGTAGGATGAAAAATTATTTTGGGAAGTTTTAAATTAGTCTTTTCTATTTTACAAATTTATATATTGATAAAAATATTTTAGCAAAAAAGATTATTTTGTATTTTTACAAAAATATTCGAGTATGGAAGATTATTTCAACAAACTAAAAAAATACAACTTCTGGGAAGGAAATGTACCTTCATTGGGCTTTGAACGTAAAACCTATTCAGATGCTATACTTGATTATACCGGCAACAAACTAATTAAAGTCTTAACGGGACAACGACGGGTAGGAAAAAGTTATTTACTTCGTCAAATAGCTGATAAAATCATAAAACAAGGCATTTCGGCCGAAAACATAGTTTACTTGAACAAAGAATTTACAGATTTTGATTTTATAGGGAATTACAAAGAGTTAGAAAAACTCATAGAAATATATAGAAACAAAATAAATCCGAAAGGAAAAATTTATTTGTTTATTGACGAAGTACAGAATATTGAGGGTTGGGAACATTTTGTAAATTCCTATTCACAAAATTATGTGGACAGTTATGAAATTTTCATTAGCGGTTCAAACTCCAAAATGTTATCCGGTGAATTGGCAACACTGCTTTCAGGTAGATATGTTTCATTTGAAATTTTTCCATTTGGATTCAGCGAGTATGCACAGGTTCTGGAAAAAGAAAAAAATAAACAAACCTATATTGAATATATGGAAAGTGGAGGCTTACCAGAACTTTTTGAATTACCCAATGAACAAACGAAACGCAATTATGTTTCTGCTATAAAAGATTCTGTTCTTTTAAGAGATATCATCCAACGTTACAATATCAAAGACCCTAGATTGTTAGAAGATATTTTTGTTTATCTGGTCAACAATGCCTCAAATTTGATCTCAATAAACAACATTGTCAATTTTTTTAAAAGTAACAACCGGAAAACAACCTATGATACCGTTTCTAATTATATCGAATACATAACCGATACTTTTCTTATTCATAAAGCAGAACGATATGATGTGAAAGGAAAAGATATTATTTTAGGCAATTGTAAATATTACATCAATGATTTAGCTTTTAAAAACTACCTATACCAAGGATTTGGTTATGGTATTGGTTATAAACTGGAAAATCTGATCTATCTTGAACTCCGAAGATCGGGTTACGAGGTATTTACAGGAACTATCAAAAATAGAGAAATAGACTTTGTTGCCAAAAAAGCAAACCGGATAATCTATCTACAGGTTACCTATTTGCTTGAAAATGAACAAACAGCAACTAGAGAATACGCTCCCTTAAAAGCCATACCAGATAATTACGAAAAAGTTGTGGTCTCCTTAGACGATGTTTCATTACCACCTAACGAGGGGATATTGCATGTACAAACTTGGAAATTGGCAGATTTTTTAAAATAACAAGAAACCTGTCTTTTGTTAGTTTAGATTTAAAAAAAATAACAAATTCGTATTAAACTAGAACTCAAAAAAGTTAAAAAATAGAAAAAGTCGATTTACACAATCGACCTACTATCTTTATTATTCAAAAATCGTAGTAATTACTTAACTTTAGCTTTCCCATTGGCAACAATATGCGAGGTGTCATATCCGCCAAATTGTTTGATGTAACTTTTCAAGGAAGTCCCGTAACCATCTTTTAAAGCTCGTTTACCATTGCTTTTCAAAAACTTTTTAACTGAACCGGAACCACCTAAATGGGCGGCCGCTAACAATCCCGATTCTGTGATTATTACACCATTAATGGTTTTGCCTTTATACTTTTCAATTTCATTTTTCAAAACATGTTTATTGATTGCTAAAAGAGCTTTAAATGCTTTTTCTTGTAAATGAGGTGAATTCATAAAAGCAGCACTATCGGTAATACCTAAGGTACGAAGCGTCCCAACACCAAACTGGTATTTGCCCATATAACCTAATGTATTAACTAAATTATACCGCCCTTGTGATTCTTTAAAACTGAGAGCTTGCTTAAATCCGGTAAAAGTTTTTCCGGTTTGTGGAATGTTTAAATTTACATATTGTAATTCCTCTTGGGTAGGAACAGTATAATTTAATCCTTCTATTGCATGATCCACATAAAACCAATTCATTTTTTCTATTTCAAAAGGTTTAAAACCTGAACTGATTAGGGCCACTATTAGGGCAATACTAGAATAAAAATACCATTTTTTCGACATACCAATTTGTTTCTCAAGTGCTGTCACCGGCTTGAATTTCACGGGGCAAATATACAACTTTTTATTATAAATTTGACAATCAGCGAGTTAAAATTTCCTAAAAGTAGAATAGGTAAAATCTAGTGCCTCCGGAGGTATTGATTTCAAACGTTGGAGCCGGAATCTTAACCGAATTGAAAATAGAAAAAAGGGTGCTTAAAAAAGGTGATTTCGTTTTAATTTTAGACAAATTTACATCTAAACTCAGATAAAATTGGCGAAACCTTTCGTCATTTTCAGCAGGTATTGCCGTAATCATTCCCTCTGCTCCATATCCTAAAGCTACATTTAACCAGGAAGGTATTGGTGTTTGTTTTAAAAAAGAATGCAAATTGACAGATAACCAATACGTTTGTCCGTTATAATCTTTCAAAATTTGCTCACTTAATGAACTGCCTAACACGTCCGGTCTTTGATCAGCATAAGCTGTTGTATGAAACGAAAACTTCGGAATGATTCGTTGCTCATTCCACAACAAGGATTGCGAAACATAAAGTGCCGTTCCGGTAGCATTGGCTGCCACATCGCCCCAAGAAAATCCCCATTCAGACGAATAACCGTCAAATACCTCAACCGCAGTTAAAAACACAAATCCATAGCCTGCACCGTATAGTAATTGATTTTTTTTTGAAACACCGGACCATGCTAACATTTCTGCACTGAATCGCCCAAGTTGATAAGCCGAATAAACATGACCCAATTTATCCATCTGCAACCAATTGGCATTGTCATTCGCATAATGAAAATCAGATTTTGGATAATCCGCATACCAAAGCTCATTTAAACCTACCAATGCCGTAGCAGTTAATACTGATTCTGTAATAATAACCGTATTTCTCCGAGAGATATGTAAGGTATCGGAAGGTGTGAAAAAAGTATCAAACCCTGATTGCGAAAAAACAATGTTCGAAAAGAACACAGCAAAAAGGAATACAACTATGCTGAATTTTACTTTCAAATTACTGTGGAGCAGTTTGATTTGTCAACCAAGCAATGTACTTTCGGGCATTTACATTATGTTGTTCTAGTGTAGTAGCAAATTCATGATAACCAAAATTAGTTACACTGGCACAGAAATAGAGAAAATCATGCTGCTCCGGATTCAAAACGGCTTCCACCGCATTAACATCAGGCATAAAAATAGGTCCGGGAGGCAATCCTCCATATTTATAAGTATTATAAGGGGAATCCGTAATTAAATGTTTATTAACCACTCTTTTAATCACTTGCGTGAAATCATCTGTCTCTTTTTTATAGGCATAAATTACCGTAGGATCGGCTTGTAAAAGCATTCCTTTTTTTAACCGATTCAAATAAACTTGTGCTACTCGGGGACGTTCGCTAACCTTTGCGGTTTCTTTTTGAACAATGGAAGCTAAAATAGAAACCTCTATCGGGGTAAGTCCTTGAAGTGCAGCCTTCGCTTTTCGCTCTTCATGCCAAAAACGATAGTATTCTTTGGTAAATTGATTTCTTAGCTTTTCCGTGGAAGTATTCCAATAAAATTCATACGTATTGGGCAGAAAAAGTGTAAAAACAGTTTCTTCGGTAAAACCGTTTTCCTTCAAAAAGGCAGGGTCTTTAAATAAGTTTAACACTTCCAAACTATCCAGTTCCAACTGTGAACCCAATCGTCCGGCAAAATCTTCCAATCGTTCCTGGTTATTAAAAGTCACTTTCACCGGCAGATTTAAACGCAAAGCAGTAATAATCTTGTTATTATTCATGCCTTGGGTTATTTCAAATTTTCCTGCTTTGATATTATTAGAGTAGGACCTTCTTTCGGCTAAAGAAACGAACGTACCCATGTCTTTTATATAGGGCGAAAGAATAGTTTGAACTTCTTCAAACGTAGCATCAGTAGGAATGTAAACAGCAACTTTTTCTTCTGAAAATTGAGTATTGGGTGTAAAAATAATTTGGTAAACCTTAAAACCAAAATAGGCCACTACAGCAAGAACAGCCAACGAAATATAAAGAATGATTTTTTTGAGTTTCATAAGTAATAAGAATAGTATAATTGCAAAATTATCGAATTAATTGGTAAAGTGCTTCATCTGAAAAAATGCCATGATTGAAATTCCAATCTTTTTTGATTCCCACACAGTGAAATCCAAAAGTAGTAAAAAGAGAAATACTGGCTTGATTAGAGGTCGCAATAGTAGCAAACAATTGATGTACAAATAAATGCTCAAAAGCATAGTGAATAAGCAATTCTAATGCCTGATGACCATAACCTTGATACCTATTCTCAGGGTTTTGTATCAAAATACCTATCCCTGCCCGTTGATTTTTAGGATCGTAATCGTACAAGTCAATTAAACCAATAGCTTCAAAGGAATCATTCTTACAAATCGCTAAACGCAATTGCTTCGCTTCATAAATATCTTGATGAGCATTATCTAAATAGTGCCGAATTAAAAATTTGCTGTAAGGTGTTTGTGTCTGACTGATTTCCCAAACCGAGGTATCATTTTCTAACGCATAGACAAATTCTAAATCTTCCGGTTCTAATGCTCGTAAATAAATATGTTGTCCTTGAAGTGAATTCATTTTTATAGGGTTGCTAAGTCAATTTCTCCACTAAATACAAACGTAGCCGGTCCGGTTAGAAACACATGAGTGTAATTTCTATCCTCTTTTTCAAAACGTACCTGAAGTGATCCGCCTTCTACCAATAACGAAATGTCGTTGGAAGTCGTTTTGCCAATCACATTCATCGCAATAGCAACTGCAGTTACGCCGGTTCCACAAGACAAGGTTTCATCTTCTACTCCTCGCTCATAGGTGCGAACAGCAAAAAGTGTTTCGGATAAAGGTTCTACAAAATTTACATTACTTCCGGCTTGTCCATACAAATCACTGTACCGAATTTGGCTTCCAAGTTCTTTCACGGGAACCGATTTTACATCATCGACTAAAGTAACATGATGTGGCGAACCGGTATTCATAAAAACGTAATCGGAGGCTACTTGAATAGTTGTAACATCTTTCATCTGTAACGAAACTAAACCAGCGGTTGTAAATTTGGCAAAATGCTTCCCGTCAACTGCTATAAAGGTGGTTTCTTGTTGAATAATTCCCAATTGTTCAGCAAAAGCAACAATACATCTTCCGCCATTCCCACACATGGAACTTTCGTTTCCGTCTGAATTATAATAAACCATACGAAAATCTGCATTTTGATCATTTTCCAATAAAATCAAACCATCGGCTCCTATTCCAAAACGGCGATCACACAACTTTTCGATAAGATTAGTCTGCTTTTTTGGAAAATTCTCCAAACGGTTATCTACCATGATAAAATCATTTCCAGTCCCTTGATATTTGAAAAATTGAATCTTCATTTTTATTTTTGTGTCTCACAAAAGTACAATTATTTTAAAGAAAAGTTAAAGATTGTTAAGGTTCGTTAAACCTATTTTAAAAAAACAATAAATCGTATAATTTTACATTTGTATAACTAATAATAGATGTAAACAATGAAAAATGCAACCAATTTATTTTTAGTATCCTTATTAAGTGGCATTACGACAATAGGGGCTTACAAATTATTTATCGAAGATACAACTTCTTCAAAAAACATCATTACAACAGCTAATGCTTTATCTGCCAAAACTGTCGGGCTTTCTCCCGAAACAATTGATTTTACAGAAGCTGCCGAAACAGCATTACACCAAGTTGTCCACGTTAAAAACGTATCTTATCGTACCGTTTCCAATCCAATTATGGAATTCATGTATGGCTACAAAGGAGGACAACAACAACAGCAAATTGGAACAGGTTCAGGGGTAATTATTTCAGAAGATGGCTATATCGTCACGAATAACCACGTGATTAATGAAGCCCAGGATATTGAAATCACCCTAAACAATAAAAAAACATACAAAGCCAAATTAATAGGAACTGATTCTAAAATGGACATAGCTTTATTAAAAGTAGATGCCGAAGAAAAGTTACCGTATGCCGTTTTTGCTGATTCTGATCAAGTGAAAGTAGGCGAATGGGTATTAGCGGTTGGAAATCCATATAATCTCAATTCAACGGTTACAGCTGGAATTGTTTCGGCAAAAGCCAGAAATTTAGACACTGGTGGAATTCAATCGTTTATTCAAACTGATGCGGTGGTAAATCCCGGAAATAGCGGAGGGGCATTGGTAAACACACAGGGTGAACTAATCGGAATTAATACGATGATTTCATCTAATACCGGTAGTTACGTGGGCTACTCGTTTGCCGTACCTTCTAACATAACCCGGAAAATTATTGAAGACATCATGGAATTTGGAAATGTTCAACGTGGCATTTTAGGTATTGAAGGATATGAATTAAACGGAAATGCGTCTAAAGAATTAAACCTTTCAGAAACACAAGGTTTTTATGTAAATAAGGTAACAAAAAATTCGGGAGCGGAAAAAGCAGGAATAAAAACGGGAGATGTAATAACTAAATTGGACAATCAAAACATTACCTCCTTTGCTGAACTTTCAGGATATGTAAATACAAAACGACCAAATGATGAAATTAAAGTAGCGGTCAATCGTGAGGGAAAATCACTGATTATACCGGTGAAATTAACCAAAAAAGAACTCATTAACTACGAATTTTATGGGTTGGAAATAGAAGATTTAGACGCTGCTGACAAAAAACAATTCGGCATTAAAAGCGGCGTAAAAATTAAAAATATTACAAATGAAAAACTGGTTCCTTACAGTGAAGAATTAAAAGGAAGTATCATTTTAAGCATAGATGGCATAAAAGCGACTGATGTGGAAAGCATCTCCAGAAATTTGGGTAGTAAATCTGAAAAACAAGGTGTACGAGTAGAACTGATGCTTAAAAACGGACAAGTAATGAGAATCATAATATAAGTTGTATAGTTAGTTTGGGGTAAATCCTGCAAAGTCTACGGTTGGACTTTGCAGGATTTTTTATTTTTAAAAAAACCAAAAAAAAGTTTACGAAAACGTTTGAAATCTATACTTTTGCACCAAAATAAAACAACACTAACCAATTAAAACGCATGAAAAGTAATCCATCTTTATACGAAAAAGAACTTTCGTTTCAAGCAGACCGTCGCAGAGCCGGAGTTGAATTTATCAAAATCATCAGTGATTTATGGTATGACAAATCCATCGAAGTGGTCTTGTTCCGAAACCAATTAATCGACAAAAATGTATCTGAAATTCTAAACTTGCATGAATATGCCGGTGAATTTGTGGGTAAACCAATCTCTATTTTTGATTCCGTGGAAATCGCACGGGAAATGTTGTCACTAGACTTACCACCATCCAAACTGGATATTGGAAAATTAACTTTCGAGTACCACTTAGAAGATGATAAATACCATAACACCAAATCATTTGTAATAGATAAATTACGCAAAGCCAAAGATGTTGACAGTATTAAACCAAAAGATGTAGTGTTATATGGTTTTGGTAGAATCGGACGATTATTAGCCCGGGAATTAATGTCTAAAACCGGAAAAGGAAACCAATTACGCTTGCGTGCCATTGTAACCCGTGATAAAAATGATGCGACAATTTTAGAAAAAAGAGCTTCTTTATTACGGTATGACTCAGTGCATGGCGATTTTCAAGGTTCTGTGAGTGCCGACGTTGAAAATAATGCATTAATTATCAACGGTACTACCGTACACATCATTACGGCCAATGGTCCGGAAGAAATAGACTATACAAAATATGGCATTAAAGATGCTTTAGTTATTGACAACACCGGTGCTTTTACCAACGAAGAAGCCTTAAAAAGACATCTGGTTTCAAAAGGAGTCTCCAAAGTGCTATTGACAGCTCCCGGAAAAGGAGTTCCAAATATTGTATATGGCGTAAACCATAACGACCATAATCCGGATAAAATAGATATTTTTTCAGCAGCTTCCTGCACAACAAATGCCATTACACCTATTTTGAAAGCGGTGGAAGATACGTTGGGAGTTGTAAAAGGTCATTTAGAAACGATACATGCTTATACCAACGACCAAAACTTAGTGGATAATATGCATAAAAAATACCGCAGAGGTCGTGCTGCCGCATTAAACATGGTGATCACCGAAACCGGAGCAGGAAGTGCAGTGGCAAAAGCATTACCTTCACTGGCCGGAAAATTAACATCGAATGCAATACGGGTACCGGTTCCAAATGGTTCACTAGTCGTATTAAATTTAGAAGTGGGCAAGGAAACTTCAATCGCTGAAGTCAACGAAATAATGAAAAAATATGCCTTGGAAGGGGAATTAGTGGAACAAATAAAATATTCTTTGAGCAACGAATTAGTTTCTTCAGACATTGTGGGCACCAATGCACCTTCCATTTACGACAGTAACGCTACTATTGTATCAGGCGACGGGAAAAATATTGTACTTTATGTGTGGTACGACAATGAGTTTGGATACAGCCATCAAGTAATTCGATTAGCTAAATACATTGCTAAAGTAAGACGGTATACATACTATTAATAGTTAATAATCAAAATATTATCATCCGTTTTATGTTTCATGAAACGGATTTTTTTATCTTTAGATTCTAATTATAGCATGATGAACTATTTTTATTTATGTTTTTTGTTGATTTTACCCTGTTCGGGAATTTGTCAAATACAACCGACTCCAAAATCATATCATAAAATTA
>JAKLIC010000120.1 GCA_022709825.1 Bacteroidota bacterium
TTGTTGAGATTTCCGGCTGTAAACTCCATGATTGCTTATTTTTTTGTAAAAATAGAATTAATTTATGAAATATCAATTTGTTAAAAAATTGTTAAATATTAGTACTATGCGTAACACAATACCTTCTTTTAGACATATATTTGCATAGGATATTATTATATACTTTTTTATTATGACAACACAAAACGAAAAAACAACCGCTGCACTACTACATGTAAGTGCATTTGCAAAGTATCTTATTCCATTTGCCGGAATAGTTGTTCCACTGATTATATGGCAAACCAAAAAACATCAATCAGAATATGTTGATGCCAATGGTAAATCAGTTATTAATTTCCATCTAAGTATATTAATGTATAGTATCGTTTTGGCAATTATTCTAGGCATCTTTTTTTTGAATTCAATTATCCAAGTCGTTCAAATTGAAAGTGCAGGAGGAGAAGTTTTTCCTGTCGAATTAATTTCAACAGTTATTATTGGAGCAATAGTATTAGGAGCATGGACCATCACAGAATTCATTCTAATCATACTTGGTTCTGTAAAAGCAAATGAAGGAACCGTTTACAAATATCCCTTTACAATAAATTTTATTAAATAAAAGTTTCAATCATCAAAATCAATCAAAAAACGAATTGTTAATCAAAAAATCACAACATGAATTATGAATATTGAAAACACAAAAGCTCAGATGCGAAAAGGTGTTTTAGAGTTTTGTATACTTTCTGTCTTGAAAGAAAAAGAAGCTTATACCTCTGAAATTTTAGACACCTTAAAAAACGCAAAATTACTCGTGGTTGAGGGAACAGTTTATCCTCTTTTAACCCGATTGAAAAACGACGGATTACTCAACTATCGTTGGGAAGAATCAACTTCGGGACCTCCAAGAAAATATTATGGATTAACCGAAATAGGAAAACAATTTTTAACAGAACTAAACAGCACTTGGGGCGAATTATCCTCAGCTGTTAACACCATAACCAATCAAAACTAATAGTCATGAACAAAACAGTAAATATAAATTTAGGAGGTCTATTCTTTCACATCGATGAAGACGCCTTTCAAAAATTAAATCGCTATTTCGATGCTATTAAGCGTTCTCTTTCAAATTCATCTGGGCAGGAAGAAATTATGAAAGATATCGAAATGCGTATTTCAGAAATCTTTTCTCAAAACAAAGAGACTGACAAACATGTCATCAACTTAAAAGATGTAGATTCCATGATAGCCGTTATGGGACAACCGGAGGATTACAGAATTGAAGAAGAAGGAGAACCAGCTCAAAAAAACTTCAATAATTCATCCAAAACATCAAAAAAATTGTATCGCGATATAGACAAAAACTTACTAGGAGGAGTTTCTGCCGGATTGGGACATTACTTTGGAATTGATGCTTTATGGATTCGGTTAGCTTTCGTATTGATTGTAATAGCCGGAGTTGGGTTTCCAATTTTTCTTTATATTTTACTTTGGGTATTAATTCCGAAAGCACAAACCACTACAGAAAAGTTAGAAATGACAGGTGAACCTGTTAACTTGAGTAATATCGAAAAAAAAGTTCGTGAAGAATTTGCAGCCTTTTCAGATAAAGTAGAAAACGCTGATTATGAAAAAATGGGTAATCAAGCTAAATCCGGAGCTGAAAAAGTTGGTTCTGCAATTGGCGAAATATTCATGACTATATTCAGCATTTTTGCGAAGTTTATTGGTGCCATCCTATTGATTTTTTCCATTTTTGTTTTGGGAGGAATTCTGATTGGAGGTTTCACCTTTGGTTCTACAACTTTTGTTGACATGCCTTGGCAAAGTTATTATGATGCTGTCATTGTGAGCGAATTCCCTATTTGGTTAGTAGTTCTTTTAAGCATTTTAGCAGTAGGTATTCCGTTTTTCTTCCTTTTAATATTAGGATTGAAATTATTGATAACAAACATGAGATCTATTGGCAATGTTGCAAAATACACTTTGTTAGCTTTGTGGTTAATTGCTGTTGGAATTTTAATTTCTTTTGGAATTAAACAAGCAACTGAAGTAGCTTATAGTGGAAAAGTTGTTCAAAAAGAAGTGTTAGCATTCAATACGTCTGATACTTTAGACATCCAATTTAAATTTAATGATTACTATGCTAAAGAATTCAGAAACAATGATTTTGAAGTCACTCAAGATGAAAATGGTAACGAAATCATCTATTCTAATGATATCAGTATAGAATTCATGTACACAGATGAAGCTCAGCCTTTTTTACAAATTGAGCGACGTTCTGAAGGAAACTCAATGAATGAAGCTAAAAAAAGAGCAGAAAAAATCAATTACGGATTTAAATTTGAGGGAAATAAATTAATTCTGGACAATTATTTTGTTACTGATTTAAAAAGTAAATACCGAAACCAAGAAGTAGAATTGTTTTTATATTTACCAAAAGGTACAATAGTAAGACCTGACACTAGTGTACAAGATTATGATGAATCTAACAATACCTTTTTCAATTTACATTATAGTGCCGACAATTATATCTATAAGGTTGAACAACAAAAAATATTTTGTTTAAATTGTCCTATTGAGGAAAATGAATATAATGATATCTCGAATGATACAATTCCAAATACTTCATCTACTTCTGTAACAATTGACAAAAACGGAATACAAATTAAGGAAGAAAATAAAGCGGAAGAAAAGCGAGATTTCAAAGGCTTAAAAATTAATGAAGACGGTATAATCATAAAAACTAATTAATCATGGTTAAATTAATCGTATACATCACAAAAACTATTGTAGCAATTTTGGTTGCCTTAGTAGTTGCTTCCTGCCAATATTCTATCGATTTAGGAGATAGCATCAAAGGAAGTGGAAATGTAATTTCAGAAAACCGACCTGTAAATGGTGACTTTACAAGCATTGAAGTGAGTAGAGGAATCGATGTCATCGTAGCTCAAAGCAACATAAAATCAATTGAAGTTAAAGCAGATGATAATATAATTAAACACATCTCAACTGATATTAATAATTCCGTTTTAACTATTACGTTAGACAAAAGTGTAAAAAATTTAAGTTCAAAAAAAGTGTATGTTTCATTACCTAACATCGAATCCCTCAGATCAACGAGCGGTAGTTCGATAAGCAGTAAAAACACATTGGTAGTAAAATCGATAGATGTGAAATCAAGTAGTGGCAGTGAAATCAATATAGATGTTGAAGCTGAAAAAATCATCTGCGAAAGCAGTAGTGGCAGTGAAATTAGTGCAGAAGGTAAAGCTATAAAATTAGAAGTATCTTCTTCGAGCGGAAGTGAAATTGAAGCTCAAAATTTATTAGCAAATGATATTATTGCAAATTCGTCTAGTGGAAGTTCTATTGAAATACATCCAATAATAAGTTTGAGTGCTAAAGCTTCAAGTGGAAGTGATATTATTTATTATAACAATCCAAAGTCATTGACAAAAAAATCTTCCTCAGGTGGCTCAATAAAATCAAATTGATTCATTGCGACTTTAATTTGATAGGTAAATCCATATCTTAACAAACATCCCGCCTTAAAATCGGGATGTTTTTTTATATTTGTTCCATAAACAATTTCGAAAATGAAAAATACCATTATCCTACTCACTGTTATTTTATTTTCCACTGTTGCATGGAGTCAGAAAAAAGAAAAAATAAAAGCCTCTAAAATTGTCACTGTTTCACAAAAGGAAATTGGCAATTTTGACAGTTTAGAAATTCTTGACAATATTGATGTTTTTTTAGTAAAAGGAAATTCATGTGCAATTGAAATTGAAGCCGACGATAATACACATGAAATTATTGATTTCAAATTAAGTGGTAGCACTTTAAGAATTGGGTTGACTCATGATATCACAGGTGCAAAAAAAACAAGTGTCCGAGTAACGTATACTGATAGTTTTAAAATGTTAGTTGCCAAAGGCGAAGCTGACGTAACAGCACTTGCAGAAGTAAAACTAGATGATATAACCTTTAAATGTTATGATGAATCGCGTTTGTTTTTAAATGCAAACTGTAAAAATTTCACTTTAATTGCTAACGACAAATCTAAAGTTGAAATTAATTTAAAATCTGAAGATACCGTTTTAGAATTAAGTAAAAACGCCTATGTTAAGGGACTAATCAGTACGCTTAAACTAAAATGTGATATGTATCAGAAATCAATCGCAATAATTGAAGGCGATGCAGATGATTTTAAATTAAGAATGGATAACTATTCCAATTTTACAGGTAAAAATCTAACTTCTAAAACGGCTTCTTTAATTGTTGAAGCTAATTCTAAAAACAGTATTCTAGCAACAACTAAACTTGTTTTAGAAGCCTCCGGCAAATCAGAAACTCATTTTTATGGCGAAGGAAAAGTTGAATTGAAAAAATTTGATGAAGAAGCTACTTTATTCAAAAAATTATTGAAATAAGACCGACTTTTTTTTGGTTAAACAAATTAAAGAACTGTCTAAATAACTAAAAAAAATAAATCCTTTCCAATTGGAAAGGATTTATTTTTAGTCGGGGTGGCAGGATTCGAACCTGCGGCCTCCTGCTCCCAAAGCAGGCGCGATAACCGGGCTACGCTACACCCCGAAAAAAAGCGGAGAGACAGGGACTCGAACCCTGGCGACAGTTACCCGTCGACAGATTAGCAATCTGCTCCGTTACCACTCCGGCACCTCTCCTAATTCTGCAAAGAACTTAACTTTTTTGCGGTTGCAAATGTAACTTTTCATTCTATACTTTACAACTATTTAAACTCTTTTTTTGATATTTTTTTAATTAAGTTCTAAAATCAGTTAAAAGTCAACCACATAGGATTAAGTGTTGTTTAATATAAAAAAATAAAGTGCTTTTAAATAAAAAAATAGATTCAATATTTTTTTGAATCTAAAAATTTTAAAATTTACATTTTTGTTTA
>JAKLIC010000121.1 GCA_022709825.1 Bacteroidota bacterium
GTGCTTCCGTCAATTCCGCTGGTTCCCCGATTACAAAAAACATCGATGGAAGCCGGTAAGTCAAACAATTGCAAATAGCGAATGGATGAACTATTCCCCACTTGCAACTGAATATTTTCAGGCAAAAGAGAAACAATGGTTTCAAACGCTTTGAAATCGCAAAACGGAATATCAGCAAAATAAGCCTCGTGTTTTTCCTTGCGTACCGCTTGAAGCTGTAAGCCAAATTGACGATAATTACTGTCGATATATTTGGTGTAAGGCAAAAACTGATGGAAAAAATCACTTGGGTTTGCTTCAAAATGAAAAGTAAGACTACCGAAGGTATCATAAGCCCGAAGTCGATCCACATGCCAATGGTTATCAGGTGGATAATCACGCAACAAACTTTTGATGCGTTTCGAAACAATCATACCTCCAAAAGTCAAAACAATTTCCGGTTGAAAAGCCAGTACTTCTTCCTCATTAAAAGGCGTAATGATTGCATCGATATGGTTTAAAAAAGTTTCATGATGCAGATTAGAGGTAGCTTCCGTCATGACAATCACCGAGGGGTCGTTCGCCAGATGGTTGATGATTGTAGGGTCTAATTCATTTGGGTCGAGTGTTCCAATGAGGATTAACTTTTTTCGGGCGGTATTCCAAATGTTTGTGGAAGCAATAATGTCTTCGAAGGGAATATTGCGGTATACTTTCCCAAAAGTAGAAATCATGGTATCTACGGAAGACACGTCCATGGTTTCGTATAATGGTTCTTCGAAAGGAGCGTTTATGTGGGTTGGCCCTAATTTAGAAAAGGCTTTGTTAAAAGCTTCGTTGATTTTAAGGTCGTTTTCTTCCGATGCTTCTTCGGTTAAATTCGCATTGAAATGGGTATGATTGGCCAATACATTTTCCTGACGAATGGTTTGACCGTCACCAATATCAACTTTTTCCTTTGGTCTGTCTGCCGAAATAATGACAAGGGGAATCTGACTATAAAAAGCTTCAGCCACTGCCGGATAAAAATTAAGCACGGCAGAACCGGATGTACAGATAACCACAACAGGTTTTTTAACTTGTTGAGCAATCCCTAACGCAAAAAATGCAGCACAACGTTCGTCAGCCACACTATAACATGTAAAATACGGATTAGCAGTAAACCCAATCGTTAAAGGAGCATTACGCGAACCCGGTGCGATAACAATATGCTGAATACCTTTGGCATGACAAATTTCGATGATGCTTTGAGCAAGCGGTATTTTAGGATAAATCATTCTTTACATTAAAAAATTTTGTGCCTTAGGTTTTATGTTAGAATTTAGGTTACACAAATTTATACTTTAGATAACAATAACAAGGTTTATAAACCTTTAAAGTTTTGTTATCTTTGAACAACTTTTCAACAATATGGAAATACTCATTAGACCTTATACTGAATCCGACGTAGAAGCGATTTTAGCCATCGTTAACTATAATATCTTGAATTCTAATTCTTTATATGATTATACACCAAGAACAATAGAACAACAAAGTAATCTTTTAAAAGAAAAGGTGGCTAAAAACTTTCCGGTTTTGGTAGCTGAAAGAAAAGGCGAAGTTATCGGTTTTGGCATGTATGGCGAATTTCGATATCGGGAAGCCTATCGCTACACGGTGGAGCATTCTGTTTATGTCTCCAAAAAATATAAAGGAAAAGGTGTTGGCGGAAAATTATTGAAACGTTTAATTGCTCATGCAAAAACACAAAAACTACATACAATGATTGGTGTAATTGATGCGGAGAACAAAGGAAGCATTCAGTTTCACGAAAAATATGGCTTTAAAAAAGTTGGCGTTATCAAAGAATCAGGGTATAAATTTGACCGCTGGTTAGATTCTGTTTTTATGCAACGAATTTTAAAATAAAATTAGAACACAGATTTAAGAAATTAGTAAAATTTTAAAAATTTATTTGATTTCTTAAATCTGTGTTCCTATGTACTAAGCTTTAAAAAGAGGAGGAAAATTAACTCGCCAACCACTCTAAAATTTCCTTATCATTCGGATTTGTTCTTGGGCTGATTACTTTTTCTAATTCACCATTTTCGTTTAGAAGGTATTTTTGAAAATTCCATTCAACCTCACTGTCTTCTAAACCATTTTTAGCTTTTTGAGTCAGGAATTGATAAATGGGGTGCATTTCTTTTCCTTTCACTGTTATTTTACTCATCATTGGGAATGTTACTCCGTAGTTCTTTTGACAAAAAGCACCAATTTCTTCATTCGTTCCCGGTTCTTGTTTCATGAAATCATTCGCAGGAAACCCAACAATCACTAATCCTTTGTCTTTATATTCTACATATAATGCCTGTAAATCTTTGTATTGTGGTGTTAATCCACATTTAGAAGCGGTATTGACTACCATTATTTTTTTTCCTTTTAGAGTGGCAAAATCAAACTCTTTCCCTTCTATGTCTTGCACTTTAAACGTGTGGATGGATTGTTTCATAACTTTTTCTGTTGTTGTGTTTGCCGTTTCTTTTTTGTTTTGAGCTTGGTTTTGACAACTCATTAACATCACACAAGCTACTAATACTATAAAATTTGTTTTCATACGTTTCTTTTTATTTCAAATTTACAAACTTTCTGATGATAGCCGACCTAAACAAATCATAATTTGGTTTTAAAAAAAGGCTATTTTTTATAATACTTCTTGTATTTGATAAAAGACAATACGCCTAACAAAGACACTAAAAATACGGATACGTAAACAAATGTTGGTGTAACTACTTTATCACCACTGGCATAGGAATGTAAACCGGTAAGGTAGAAATTAACCCCGAAATAGGTCATTAAAATAGAATAGAAAGCAAAAACACTCATTAAATTAAACACCCATTTACCGCGTAAGGAAGGCACAAATCGAGCATGAATCACAAAGGCATAGACCATGATACTAATTAAAGCCCATGTTTCTTTTGGATCCCAACCCCAATAACGACCCCAACTTTCATTGGCCCATTGACCTCCTAAAAAGTTACCGATGGTGAGCATCACTAATCCAATGGTTAACGCCATTTCGTTGATATAAGTGATTTCCTGAATGTTTAAGTTCATTCGTTCTTTGTTTTTGTCATTGGTCAAAAGAATCAATAACAGGGAAACAATCCCTAGAATCATTCCCAAAGTGAATGGTCCATAACTAGCTACAATGACGGCTACGTGAATCATTAACCAATAGGAATTTAAAACCGGCTGTAAGTTTGCAATGGCGGGATCCATCCAATTCCAATGAGCAATCATTAAAATCATGGAAGCGACAAAAGCTGCAGAAGCTACAGTTAGTTTAGATTTTCTGTCAAACGCTAAACCGAAGAACATGGTTGCCCAGCCCACATAAATCATACTTTCATAGGCATCACTCCAAGGAGCATGACCGGAAATATACCAACGAGCAATTAAACCGAGTGTATGTAAAGCAAACAGCAGACCAATAAAAACATGGAATGTATTTACGGTGTAATTCACCCATTTAGAGGAATTGAAAATTTGAATGACCGTGAAAATCAACATCATTACACCGGCTATCATGTATAAATAATACAACCGTTTGAAAATATCGTATTTATTATAAAGTATTTCTGCGTCGATTTTTTTATCGGTTGGACGAACTTTGCTTCCGTATTTTATTTGGAATTTCTCTAATCCACCAACAATTTCATTGGCGAAGTTATAATCATTCTTTTCCGTTGCTTCCACTAATGTTTGCATGTAGGCCGGAAGAATGTTTTTAAGGTTTTTCAGTTCGGTATCTTGGTATTGTTCTAATTCGAGGTAAGAAATCCATTTATTATTTTCATCATTCGGCACGGGGAAAATGCGTAAAATACTTCCGGATAAAGCGGAATTTAAAATAACAACCTTTTTATCGGTTTCTATAAAATCTTTTTGAAATTGATTAGGAATGGCCGCTTTATAGGCTTCATCTAAATAAGGTGTTAACTTGTAGTTGCCTTTTTCATCAAAAAAGCTGATGAACGGAACTAATTTAGCGTCTTTGTCAACGTTTAATATTTTGCGAATGCTGTCGTTTCCTCGTTTGATATAAACCAATGGTACTTCAAACCAAGCATTTGGCGTTTGTGACATCGATAAAAATACCTGATCGGAATTATAGTCTCTATAATGGTCACTTTTACTTACTTTTCGTAACAATTCAGAGGAAAAAGTGTTGACCGGTTTCATTCGTCCGCCATCATCCTGAATCACTAATCGACCGAATTTAGCAGCATGTTCTTTGTTGACGATATTTGCATCAATGAATTTTTCCACTTCTGCCAAGGAAGGTCGTTGGTGATTTTGATCCTGAGCAAAACCAACACTCATGAAAAAGAAAAATGCTATGGAAAGTAAAGCTGCTTTTTTCTTTTTTACGTTTTCCAGTTTGCGTTTGATATCTGCGAAACGGGTGTTTTTATCAAACAAAATAGCCATCATTGCCAGGTATAATAAAAAATAACCTATGTAAGTTATCCATGTTCCCCAGAAATCGTGGTTGACAGAAAGTACAGTTCCTTTTTCATCTTGGTCAAAAGAAGCTTGAAAAAAACGGTATCCTTTATAGTCTAAAATATTGTTCATGAAAATATGTGCATCTTCTTTTTTGCTCCCATCAATTACGGTAACTAAACTTTCAAAAGCTGAAAAACTGTTCATGGTTCCCGGGTAACGCTTTCCTATAAAATCATTGAGTTTGATGCTAAACGGTAATTCATATACTTTGCTGCCAAAAATTAAGGTGAAATCTAAATCTCCTAACTTCACATTTTGAGGTATGCTCATTTTTCCTTTCGAACCGACTAAGCTAACTTCCTCTTTTTT
>JAKLIC010000122.1 GCA_022709825.1 Bacteroidota bacterium
AATGGCTAAAGAAAAAGCTGTTTCTGAAAATACAATTGTATTTAATAATCTTGTTAACACAATTGAAGAATGGAAAGAAAACTGGGAAGTTCCTGCCTCAGATAGCTGGCATAGCCGATTTTTCTAAAATAAATATAATGCTCAAATTTCTTCGAATTTTTTTTCTCCTCTTTTTGCTGATTTCAGTTGTGAATTGTGCTACAAAAAAAGCTGCCAACTCTAATGCGGTTATTTCAGAATCAACTAGTAAACCTACCACAGATAAAAATATAGAGGATTTTGAAAATTTAACGTTCAATTATTCCTTGTCAAGCCCTGAAGAAAAAAAGTGGGTAGACAGTATTTTTAGTTCACTTTCCACAGAAGAAAAAATTGGTCAACTAT
Organism: Bacteroidota bacterium; assembly: GCA_022709825.1. Classification (GTDB taxonomy): domain Bacteria; phylum Bacteroidota; class Bacteroidia; order Flavobacteriales; family Flavobacteriaceae; genus Flavobacterium. Next base: position 385 of record JAKLIC010000122.1, read on the forward strand.
TTATGGTGGCCGCCTATTCAAATAAAGATTCAACTCATATTAAATCACTTGATAAATTAATTGAAGAACAAAAAATTGGGGGCTTAATTTTTTTTCAAGGCGGACCGGTTCGTCAAGCTCAATTGACTAATCGTTTTCAAAAGAAATCGAAAGTTCCTTTGTTTATTGGTATTGATGCCGAATGGGGATTAAGTATGCGTTTGGATTCTGTCAATCGTTTTCCTTGGAATATGACTTTAGGTGCTATTCAAGATTTAAATTTAATTGAAAAAACGGGGGAATTAATGGCTATTCAATCTAAACAATTGGGAGTACATTTTAATTTTTCACCCGTTTTAGATATCAATACCAATCCGAAAAACCCAATAATAGGAAATCGTTCTTTTGGAGAAGATAAAAAGAATGTCGCAGAAAGAGCTTTAGCTCTAATGATTGGATTACAATCTAATGGCGTATTTGCCACTGGTAAACATTTTCCGGGTCATGGTGCCACAGAATCAGATTCACATCATATGCTTCCGGTAGTAAATTTTTCACAGGAACATATACGAGATATTGAATTGTATCCCTATAAGAAATTAATTAACAAAGGATTAGCCAGTGTAATGGTTGCTCATCTTGATGTACCAAGTTTTGAAAATCGTCCGGGTTATCCTTCTTCAATTTCTAATGTTATCGTTACTGATTTGCTAAAAAAAGAGTTGAATTTTAAAGGGTTAATTTTTACAGATGCTCTGAATATGAAAGGAGCAAGCAATTTTAAAAAACCGGGGGATATTGATTTAGCTGCTTTTACAGCCGGAAATGATATTTTGCTTTTTCCTGAAAATGTTCCTGTCGCAATTCAAAAAATAAAAGAGGCCATAGATAGTGCATTAATTACACAAGATAGATTGTCATATTCCGTTAAAAAAATATTGCATTTCAAGTACAAAGCCGGATTGAATGCCAATAAACCAATTGAAATTCAAAAACTTTCATCTGCCATAAATACTCCTCAGGATGAAGGATTACAATATCATTTGTATGAAAATGCTATTACAGTAATTAAAAATAAAGGAGCCATTATTCCAATTAAAGAATTGGACAAAGATAAAATTGCTTACGTAAAATTGGGAGATGATTCTAATACTGTTTTTTTAGAAACATTAAAAAAATATACTGATATAACTGAGGTTAAACATGAAAATATAGATTCATTAAATGTTTTATTAAGAGATTATACAAAGGTTATTTTAGGATTTCATAAAGCAGATGGTGCTTGGAAAAAACATGATTTTTCTGCTAAAGAAATTGTTTGGATTACAGAAATAGCCAAACGTAAAAAAGTAATTTTAGATTGTTTTGTAAAACCCTATGCGTTAAGTTCAATTCCTACTTTTGAAAATATTGATGGTGTTATAGTTTCTTATCAAAATAGCGATGTGGCTCAAAATGTTTCTGCCCAACTTATTTTTGGTGCTATTGAGGCTAAGGGAAAATTACCGGTTACTATTAATGAAGAATTTAAAGTTAACCATGGTTTATCAACTGAAAAATTAAATCGTTTAGGATTTACACCTCCACAAAATGTAAAAATGAATCCTTTAGTTTTGCAACGAATTGATGCAATCATGCAAAAAGCAATAGATGAAAAAATGACACCGGGAGGACAAATTTTAGTCGCCAGAAAAGGAAAAGTAATATATCAAAAAGCTTTTGGGTTTCATACTTATGAAAAACAAATGCAAGTTAAAAATTCAGATATTTATGATGTCGCTTCGTTGACAAAAATTGTATCTACTTTGCCTAATGTGATGCAATTATACGATAATAAAAAGGTAACTTTGGAAACCCAATTGGGTGAAATGTTACCACTTTTTATAGGAACAGATAAAGAAAACATCATTTTTAAAGATTTATTATCACATTACGCAGGTTTGCAGGCATGGATTCCATTTTATAAACAAACATTGGATTCAAATAACTTGCCGTCCGAGAAGTATTACAGAAAAGCATATAGCACTGAATTTCCAAATCAAGTAGCTGATAATTTATATTTAAGAAAAGACTATCATGACACCATCATGAAGGCTATTGCAGAAAGTAAATTATTACCAAAAAAGGAATATAAATACAGTGATTTTACGTTTATCATACTTAAAAATTATTTAGAAAAAACAACTGGAAAAACGCTTGATGAATTGAGTAGTAAAAACTTTTATTCTAAATTGGGTATGAATAATACGTTATACAATCCGTTGCACAAGTTTGATATGAGTAAAATTCCACCAACAGAAATAGATACTTATTTTCGATATCAAACTATTCAAGGCTATGTACACGACATGGAGGCAGCAATGGAAGGTGGAGTAGGAGGGCACGCCGGAATCTTTTCCAATTCAATGGATTTAGCAAAGATGATGCAACTTTTTTTGCAAAAAGGAAGCTATGGAGGAGAAGTTTATTTTTCAGCAAATACGTTTGAAGCCTTTAATACATGTTATTATTGCGAGAATGGAAATCGTCGCGGAATAGGTTTCGATAAGCCGCAATTAGGAACATCCGGACCAACATGCGGTTGTGCTTCGATGACTAGTTTTGGTCATACCGGTTTCACCGGAACAATGGCTTGGGCTGATCCTGAGGAGGAAATTATTTATATCTTTTTATCAAATAGAACTTTTCCGAATGCTGAGAAAAACATATTATCTCAAAAAAATATTCGAGAAAGTATTCAGCAGGTTATTTATGATGCAATTATAAAGTAGTTTTATAATTTATGCATGTTTGCAGCTAAAGTTTCTATAAATTTTGAAATAGGTCCTTTAATCATCATAGCCATCATAGGATTAAAATCACCGTCAAAAGACAATTGAACTTCTGAACTTGCATCACTTAAACTAGTGATATTTCCGGTTAAAGTAAATGGTAATTTTTCAGAAGCAGCTCCTAAAACAACTTGACTACTCGGATTTTTTTCTTTCATCCGTAACTTGATTTCCGGCATACCTTTAAGTCCGAAAATAAACGAATCGTCACCAGTTACTTCAAATTTTGCAATTGTATCAGGCATTAGTTTTTCGAAATTACGAACATCACTCAAGGAATCAAATAAATACTGAGCTGATTTTTCTACAGTAACTTTTGGGCTTTCTAAATTCATTTTTTTGTTTTCTGTTATCGGTTGTCTGTTTTCCGATGTCGGTTTAGATTTTTGTCTTTTCTCTTTTTTCTTTTTTCTTTTCTCTTTTTTCTATTCTTAAACTTCAACTCCCCAAGTAGATGGACTAACCCGCCATTCTTGTAAAGTGTGCTGTTCTTCTTCTGTGATATAATTTTTAGCTACAGCTAATTCTAATAAATTATCATAATTTGAAAGCGTGTATAAATCAACATTTGCTTTTTTAAAGTTATCAACAGATACATCAAAACCATACGTAAAAATGGCAACCATTCCTTTTACATTAGCTCCTGCTTCTTTTAAAGCTTCCACAGCAAGTAAACTACTGTTTCCTGTACTGATTAAATCTTCTACAACAACAACATTCTGTCCTTTTTGTAAAAAGCCTTCAATTTGGTTTTGTCTACCATGTTTTTTAGGTTCGGGACGAACATATACAAAAGGTAACCCCAAGTATTCAGCAACAAGCATTCCAATTCCAATTGCACCTGTGGCAACACCGGCAATCACATCCGGTTTTCCAAATTGTTTTTCGATATGTTTAGAAAATTCCTCTCGTAAATAATTACGAATTGGTGGAAATGAAAGTGTTATCCGATTATCACAATAGATAGGCGATTTCCATCCTGAAGCCCATGTAAAAGGATTTTTAGGATTTAATTTAATTGCGTTTATTTGTAAAAGCAATTCGGCCGTTTTTTTAGCTGTATCTTTATTTAAAATCATAGTACAAATGTATAAAGTTTTTGTGAACGACAAGCCACTTTTTTTGACAAATGAAATCCAAAAAGAAACGGATTTTCAATTGTTTTTACTTGAAAGTGTTGATATTAAAGAGCTTATTATCAAAATATTTAAAAATAAAGTTGATAAAGCTTTTTTATATCATCCGGATGAAAAGGAAATGATGAAAAAGTTGAAATCAAAAATCCCGGTTGAAAAGGCTGGGGGTGGATTAGTTTACAATGATAAAAATGAAGTTTTGTTTATTTTTAGAAATAAAAAATGGGATTTGCCTAAAGGCGGAATTGAAAAAGGTGAAGAAATTGAAGATACCGCTATTCGAGAAGTTGAAGAAGAAACAGGAGTGAAAGGATTAAAAATAATTAGAAAGCTTCCTAAAACATATCATATTTTTAAACGAAACGGACGTTATAAACTGAAAATTACCCATTGGTTTGAAATGCGAACGAGTTTCAATGAAAAATTGATTGGTCAAGTCGATGAAGGGATTGAAAAAGTGGTGTGGAAAACTCCAAAGGAGATTCAAGTTG
>JAKLIC010000123.1 GCA_022709825.1 Bacteroidota bacterium
AGAAAAGACAAGCTAATAAGAATAATTTTTTCATGATAATTTTTTTATGATTGATTATAAATTTTGAGTTAAGTTGATATTTCCGTAATTTGAAACAATACTCATTTTATTTACGCCACTTTTTTTGTAAAAGCCTTTGTATGATTTGCTGGATTGTGTTTCAATTCTGGAATTATATTCTAAATCGGCATCACTTTTAAAATTTGCATATTTTGTAGTAATATCAAAATCAAAATAATAATTAGGATTGTGGTTTATTTTAATATTTGTATAACCTGCTGTTATAGCTATATTATTTGCTTTTTCTGAAACAGCATTTAAAGTTATATTACTATAATTGGTAGTCAATTTTAAATTACTTTGAATTTCAGCTATCTTTATAGTAAGATAATTTCCGTTTCCTTCTAAATTTGTAACTTTTCCAACCGAAATTTTACCATAATTGCTTTGGTAAGTTAAATTGTTCCCATTCAAAATAGAAACATCAGTGTAACTTGAATTTAAATCTAAATTGCTGAAATCAGAAAGAACTAATCCGGAATATTTGGCATTTATGGTTGCATTTTTAACTGATTCAATACTGGATTTAGAACAATAATCGATTTTTATGGTATTAGATGAATTATTAAGTTTTCCTAAGGTGATTTTTCCGTATTTGCACACAATGTCTGAACTTCCATTTAAGTCGTGCATCACAATATTACCATATTTATTATCTAATTTTACGCTACCGTTTTTTGGTATTTTTACGGTGTAATTTACTTCCATACTGCTACTTTTTCCATAATTATCACTTTTATCAAAAATTGTTTCAGCACTATATAGACTTTTACTTCCACCAAAATTAACAGTTATTGACGCTAATTTCTGGTCAACCCATTTTTCAGAATCAGCACTTATAGTTACAACCACTTCTATGTCAATTTTGTCTTCATCCCAAGTGGTTATCATCATATTTCCATATTTATTATCAATGGAAACTGTAGCATCGAAATTTACCAAAACTGTTTTTCTAATCGTTTTTTGTTTGGTGTATTTTCCATTATGTTCTTTTGCAAAACTTGTAATTGCAATAAACAAGAGTAAGAGTAAGTTAACTAGATTTTTCATTTTGTATTGTATTTTGATGATTAATGATTTCAATTTGTTTAATGATATCTTCTAAAAAGGAAATTCGGGTTTGAAAATTTACAATCATGGCATAAAGTATTTGTTTTGTATCTCCATTTTTTTGAAGTTCAATGATTATTTTTTGATAATCTGATTCAAAAACTTTCATTTGCTTTAACGCGTCAGCAATGATAGGCTCAGTTTCTTTCGTTTGATTTGCTTTTAAAACGGCTAATTCTTTCTCAACAACAGAAGCAAAATAGTCGTGTGTTTCTTTGGTTTGAACAGATGCGTTTTCCCATTGATCGACAGGTTTATTAGTATATTGGTAAAAGGTAATTAAACCGGTTGTTAACAATAGAGAAGCGGCAATGGCAAATAATTTCCAATTATTTTTTTTCTTTTGAACAGGTTGACGATTTAATTTTTCCATAAATCTATCCGCATGTCCAAGATTAGGGAATTCTGTATCCCATTGGTTGTCTAATCGTTCAAAAATTGATTCTATTGGGTCTTCACTCTTTTTCATTTTTATTTCTTTTCTAATTTTGTTTTTAAACTTTCTTTGGCTCTACTGAAAGTAGTCCTACAATTGGCATAACTGATGTTTAGAATTTCACAAACTTCTTCATAATCATATCCTTCAATCAATATTAAATTTAAAATCAAGCGATAATTCTCTTTTAATTCATTCATAGCAGCATGAATTTCCTTAACTTTTAAAGTTGAATAATCTGAATCATCAGTTTCTTCTTTTAGTTCTATTTTAAAGGCTTTTGTTTCAAAATCATCATGATTATAAAAACTGTTTTTCTTATAAAAATCAATACTGTAATTGATGATAATCCGTTTTAACCAAGCACCAAAAGTTACTTCGTTTTTAAAATCATCCAATTTTAAAAAAGCCCTTAAAAATCCTTCTTGCATTACGTCTTCTGCAAAATGTTCATCCTTTACAATTCTGAGTGCAACATTATACATCGCCTTACAATAGCGTTGATACACTTCAAATTGAGCGGTTTGATTTTTTTGTTTGCAGAGCAATAGTAAATGCTCAATATTTTCGTTTGCTAAACTCAATTGATTAACAGGATTTGATTTAAAGACAGCTTGTTTTTTCAAATGTTACAGTTTTGTAAAAATAAAGTTTAAAATCGTTTAGTTGATGAGTACAAATATTTATATTTGAAAAAAAATATTTTATATCGAATGAAAAAGGTTAACCTATTTATAGTGTCTTTCTTTATTATTACGTCATCACTATTTTCATGTTCCAGTGAATTTGAACCAATTGATCCGGCCGTCCAATTTCCTGATGACAATAATGATGAGGATAACGACAATGGAATTTCTACCGGAAATTATTGGCCGATGGCAGTTAATAACCAATGGGTTTTTAATGAAAACGGATTGCCCCAAGAGCCAATGAAAATTATAAGCACACAAATTATAGATGATAATACATATTACAAATACAATAATTTTGTGGGAACGTCAACAAATGGAGCTCCTTTTTCAGGAACAGTTATGTCCAGAAAAATGAATGGTGTATACTATTATCGTGCGGAAGTTATTATTCCGGGTACACCAACAATTACAGTTTCTCCTTTAGAAATTATTGTTTTAAAAGACTTTTTGGAAGTGGATGAAACTTGGACTCAAAGTTTAACTCAAACAACCACAGTTGAAGGTTCAGCACCTATAACAACTTCCGTCCAAATTGAAGGAAAAATTCTAGAACGAGAGGCAAGTTTGACAATTGGTTCTGTAACTTATACAGATATAATTAGAGTTGAACTAGTTCAAACAACACAAGGCATAATCAATAAAAATTATTATTGGTTTGCAAAAGACATTGGATTGGTAAAATACCGCAATGTTTTAGATGGCACAAATACTATTAGCGAACTTCAATCGTATACACTTAATTAATTTTTCATAAATAGTATATCCGTTTTTTTCTTAAAAACAGAGCGGTTTTATGGCATGCATTTTGTCTATTCAAACCGGCTAGGATGCATTTCATCGTTTTTGTAGGTTTTTATTACCTGCAAATCAATCAGATGACTTATATTTGTTAGCCTTAGACGTAAAAAAATAACTGACAACTTGACTAAAAACATTATATGTCAAATCACAATATCTTAACACTTGACAAATTGTCACTACACGATTTCGATACAGAAGCCGATTTAATACCGTTATTAACACCGGAAGATGAAGAGGAAATGGCTAACGAAGAGTTGCCAAATTCGCTAGCGATTTTACCGCTTAGAAACACGGTTCTTTTTCCTGGTGTTGTAATACCAATCACAGCAGGTCGAGATAAATCCATTAAGTTAATCAATGATGCAAATGCAGCCGGAAAAGTAATTGGGGTAGTGGCTCAAAAAGACGAAGATGTCGAAGATCCAAAACGAGATGATATTCATTCTATTGGAACAGTAGCTCAAATTTTGCGGGTTCTAAAAATGCCTGATGGTAACGTAACGGTTATTCTTCAAGGAAAAAAACGATTTGAAATCACAAAAGTAATTTCTGAAGAACCTTATCTAAATGCATTAGTTAAAGAAGTACCCGAAAAAAGACCAAGTAAAACGGATACAGAGTTTGGAGCCATCATTGAGTCAATCAAAGAAATGGCTATTCGAATAATAAAAGAAAGTCCAAACATACCAACAGAAGCTACTTTTGCTATTAAAAATATTGAAAGTCAATCGTTTTTAATAAATTTTGTTTCCTCTAATATGAATTTAGATGTGAAAGAGAAGCAAAGTTTGTTAATGATGAATATATTAAAGGAGCGTGCTTTAACGACCTTGCGATATATGAATACGGAGTTGCAAAAGTTAGAGTTGCGAAATGATATTCAATCAAAAGTTAGAGTTGATTTAGACCAACAACAACGGGAGTATTTCTTGCATCAACAAATGAAAACCATCCAAGAAGAATTAGGAGGTGTTTCATATGATCAAGAAATTGATGAAATGCGTGCCAAAGCAAAAAGCAAGAAATGGGACGAGAAAACAGAGAAACATTTTGAAAAAGAAATTTCTAAATTACAGCGAACTAATCCTCAATCACCTGATTTTGGTATACTTCGTAATTATTTAGAGCTTTTCTTAGAATTGCCTTGGAATCATTTTTCGAAAGACATTTTTGATTTAAAGAGAGCTCAAAAAATATTAGACAAAGACCATTTTGGATTGGAAGATGTCAAAAAACGTATCATAGAACATTTAGCCGTTTTAAAATTGCGAAATGATATGAAATCACCGATTCTATGTTTAACCGGTCCTCCGGGAGTTGGTAAAACGTCTATCGGAAAATCAATTGCCAAAGCTTTAGGTCGTGAATACGTTCGTATGTCTTTGGGTGGATTAAGAGATGAAGCTGAAATTCGCGGACATCGTAAAACTTACATAGGAGCGATGCCGGGACGAATATTGCAAAGTATTAAAAAAGCAGGAACATCAAATCCGGTTTTTGTATTAGATGAAATAGATAAATTATCTGTCAGCCATTCCGGCGATCCATCTTCTGCTTTATTAGAAGTTTTGGACCCTGAACAAAACAGTGAATTCTATGATAACTTCTTAGAAATGGGTTATGATTTGTCTAAAGTCATGTTTATCGCAACATCGAATACAATGTCTACCATTCAACCAGCCTTGCAAGATAGGATGGAAGTTATTAAAATGACTG
>JAKLIC010000124.1 GCA_022709825.1 Bacteroidota bacterium
CAAACAATAAATTTGATTCAAAAAAAAATCCTGAGTTTTCTCTCAGGATTTTTTTTTACTCATTATGCAAAAATGATTGTCTATTCAGCAACGTTTCTTCACTTTCAACATGGTTATCATCCGGAACACAACAATCAACCGGGCATACAGCGGCACATTGCGGTTCATCATGAAATCCTTTACACTCTGTACATTTTCCGGGAACTATATAATAAATATCATCCGATATAGGTGTTTGAGCAGCATCTGCATCTACTTCAGTACCATCCGGTAAAATAACTTTTCCCTTTAATTTTGTTCCATCTTTATATCTCCAATCGTCTGCACCTTCATAGATAGCAGTATTTGGACATTCCGGTTCGCAAGCACCGCAATTAATACATTCGTCAGTTATTATGATTGCCATAGCTAATTTTTGATTTATTTTTGTGCAAAATTACAATCAATTCCATATATAAACAAGTTACAAATGTTACAAAAAACCAAAATAAATTCTTTTGTTGCTTTAGGTGATTTTTTAAGTCAGTTTTCATTAGATTCTAACCTTAGAAAACAAGGAGTTTTAAATAATGATGCCTTTTTTGATTCTTTCGAAGCAATATTAGAACTTTCACAATCACATAATGGATGGTTTACCAAAGAACAAGTGTATTTTTCTGTCAATTCATGGGTAGAAGCTTTAACAGAAACTAACTTAAATGAATGGCTTTTGAACTATGATTTTTCGAAAGTTACACCCAAAAAAGTGGGATTAATTTTAGCCGGTAACATTCCGCTTGTTGGATTTCATGATTTTTTATCGGTTTTGATTACCGGACATACTGTTTTGATTAAAACTTCTTCTAACGACCAACATTTGATTAAATTTTTTGCAAACTATTTAATTTCTGTTGATAAAGATTTAGAAGAAAGAATCACTTTTACCGATGGAAAACTCGAAAATTTTGATGCAGTCATTGCAACCGGAAGCAACAATACCGCCCGTTATTTTGAATATTATTTTAAAAATAAGCCTTCCATTATTCGTAAAAACAGGAATTCCGTAGCTATTTTAACCGGGAATGAAACGCAGGAAGATTTGGTCAATTTAGGAGAAGATATTTTCCGTTATTTTGGGTTAGGCTGTCGGAATGTTTCGAAAATATTTGTGCCAAATGGATATAATTTTGACTCCTTTTTCAAGGCAATTTTTGAGTATCAAGACGTGATTCATTATGAAAAATACGCAAATAATTATGATTACAATAAGGCAGTTTTTCTGATGAGTAATTTCAAATTATTGGATAATGGGTTTTTAACTTTAAAAGAAGATTCCAGCTATTCCTCCCCTATTTCCAGTGTATTTTATGAATTTTATGAAGATTTGGAAATATTGAAAAATCGTTTAAAAAATGAAGGTGACCAAATTCAATGTATTGTATCGAATCATTTAATAGATAACAGCATAGCTTTCGGTCAAACGCAAAAACCAAAACTTTGGGATTATGCTGACAATGTGGATACCTTACAATTCTTGATTTCGGTGTAGTAATTTTACTTAACTTAGTGCAATAAATATTTTATATGAAAACAAAAACTATATTAATATCCTTTTATTTTGTAAGTAACTTTTTATTTGCTCAAACCAATTTAAGTGGATTTTATCCTAGTTCAACTATTTCTGGTTTACGATTCGGATCTGCTTCTGCCATACACGAAAATACAATAGTGGTCTCAAGTGCTACCAATCAGTTTCCACCTTTGACAACAGGCTATGTTTATGTTTTTAATCAAACTAATCAATCCATAACACAAGAAGCTTACTTTTATCCGAGCGATGCTTTATCAAATGATCTATTTGGAAAATCAGTAGCTGTTTTTGGAGATTTTATTGCCGTTGGGTCACCATTACATGATGAAGGGTTTTCTGATTCCGGTGCGGTTTATTTATATAAAAAAGTAAATAATAATTGGGAGTTTTTTCAAAAAATTACAGCTTCAGATGCCTCTGCAAACAAACAATTTGGCTCTTTTGTAAAAATACAAGGGAATTCATTATTTGTTTCCGCACCAAATGATGCAAATTCAATAGGAATCGGCTCAGTCTATGTTTATACTTTTAACGAAACGGAATGGATATTTAATCAAAAATTAACCATTGCAAACAGTATAAAATTAGGTGAAAAAATTGAAATTGAAGGAAACTATTTAGTTGTTTCAGATAGATTAAATGAACAAAATACTAAATATCATACTTTTATTTTTGAAACAAACTGGATATACAATGATTCAACTTTAGAATTTGGAAATTTGGAAGAAAATATAAAAGATTTTTCCTTTGACGGACAAAAATTATACATAACTGCCATACAGATGAGCAGCCAGTTTTTAAATAAAGTTTACATTTTAAATCGGGTAAATAATTCTTGGGTAAATGAAAGTATATTACCAATGAATTTTGATGATTTTGTAATTGGAAAAATTGCTGTTTCCGGAAATAATATGTTGGTTGGATATGAGTTTTATTTCTTGCAATTAAGTCGAAAATTCCCTGTTTTTTATTATAAAAAAATTGAATACGAATGGCAAATGCAAACTTACTTCTATGGCGAAGGACAATCTAACATGGATGATTTTTTAGGTAATAGCATTTCATTACAAGGATCAAATTTAATTCTTGGTGCAAATCGTGAAGGAATTATTAATCAAGGTAAAGCCTATTCGTACAATTTAGAAAGTTTAAGCATCCCTACTTTTAATAAAAATGTAATTTCTATTTATCCAAATCCAACAAATAATAGTATTACGATTGAAAACCAAACTTCAAATCAGGTCGAGCGATATGAACTTTTTTCTATCACCGGGAAATTATTACTTTCTGTTTCAAACCAGATTTCTACTCTTTCTCTAGATCACTTCCAATCAGGAATTTATTTATTTAAAATAAGTTTTGAAAATGGTTCTTATGAAACACAAAAAATCATAAAAAAGTAATTTTATTACTTATCAACTAAAACGTTATTGTTAATAACCTATAATAAAAACAACTTTTAATAATAAGTCTTTTCGGTGTGAATTTCTGAAATTTGCAGTTCAATTTCGAAATTAAACTACACTCATGAAAAAACACAACTATAGTGCGGGTCCCTGCATTTTACCACAAGAAGTATTTGAAAAATCGGCTCAAGCAATATTAAATTTTAATAACTCCGGATTATCCATATTAGAAATTTCACACCGTAGCAAAGATTTTGTTGCCGTTATGGATGAAGCCAGAGCCTTAGCCTTAGAATTATTAGGATTGCAAGGAAAAGGTTATCAAGCTTTGTTTTTACATGGTGGAGCCAGTTTAGAATTTTTGATGGTTCCTTATAACCTAATGAAAGTTAATGGAAAAGCTGCCTACTTAGATACCGGTACATGGGCAAATTCAGCTATTAAAGAAGCCAAATCCTTTGGAGAAACCGTTGTAGTTGCTTCTTCAAAAGCGGAAAATTATAATCATATTCCAAAGGGATATCATGTTCCTTCCGATGCAGATTATTTTCACTGTACATCCAATAATACTATTTTCGGAACTCAAATTAAAGAATTTCCAACCCTGGATATTCCGATGGTATGCGACATGAGTTCTGATATTTTTTCCCGTACCTTAGATTTTTCCAAATTTGATTTGATCTATGCCGGAGCTCAAAAAAATATGGGTCCCGCCGGAACAACATTGGTGGTTGTAAAAGAAGAAATCTTAGGCAAATCAGGTCGGAACATTCCAAATATGTTAGATTACAAACAACATATTGATAAAGAAAGCATGTACAATACACCCGCTGTTTTTCCGGTATATGCCTCGCTTTTAACTTTACAATGGTTAAAAAATTTAGGAGGTATTTCAGCTATTGAAAAGGTGAATGAAGCGAAAGCAAACTTACTTTACACTGAAATAGACAGAAACCCATTATTCAAAGGAACTGCTGAACCTGAATTCAGAAGTAATATGAATGCGACCTTTTTATTAAACGATGAAGCACATGCTCCTTTATTTGATTCAATGTGGAAAGCAGCTGGAATATCTGGATTACCGGGACATCGTTCTGTTGGAGGATATCGTGCCTCGATGTACAATGCTCTTCCTTTAGAAAGTGTTCAAGTATTAGTTGATGTTATGAAAGAATTGGAAAAAAGAAGTTAGAAGAAAGAAAATAGATAAAAATATAAACATAGATCTCAGCGACTTAGTTACATAGAAACTCAGAAGCTCAGCATCTCATAAAATCATTAAAAAATGAAAGTATTAGCCAATGACGGTATTTCTAAAAGTGGAATTAAAGCTCTCGAAAAAGGTGGTTTTGAAGTTATAACTACCAAAGTTGCACAAGAACAAGTGGCCAATTTTATTAATACACACCAAATTAGAGTAATTTTAGTGCGTAGTGCAACGAAAGTCCGCAAAGATATTATTGATGCTTGTCCAAGTTTAAAAATCATCGGTCGCGGTGGTGTAGGAATGGACAATATTGATGTTGCTTATGCCCGTGAAAAAGGAATTCATGTTATTAACACTCCTGCATCTTCTTCAGAATCAGTGGCCGAATTAGTTTTTGCTCATTTATTTTCAGGTGTTCGCTTTTTACATGATGCCAACAGAAATATGCCTTTAGAAGGCGATACGAATTTTGATGGTTTGAAAAAAGCCTATGCTAACGGAATCGAATTACGAGGGAAAACATTAGGAATCATTGG
>JAKLIC010000125.1 GCA_022709825.1 Bacteroidota bacterium
GAATTGAAGCCAAAAGTTGATAACTTAGTTTCTTTACAACGAAATTTAGCAACCGGATTTTTAACAGAAGCAAAACGTCTAATTAAAGAAGGTAATGCTAAAGATGGCGGTTTTAACTTGTTAAGAGCTTATCGTGCCTTACCTAAAAACAAGGCGTTAATTAAATTCTTAAGTGAAGAAGGTGTTAAACAATTACTTCAAAAAACTGAAAATCAATACATGCAAGATAATAATCGCGAAATGCCCAAAGTGGATGAAGCATTATATTTTGTTATTGAAGAAAAAAATAATCAAGTTGAACTAACCGATAACGGAATCAAATTTTTATCGCAAGACACAGATGGAAACTTCTTTGTTTTACCGGATATCGGAACTGAAATTGCCCGTATTGAAAAATTGCATTTAAGTAAGGATCAAGAAGCTGAAGAAAGAGAAAAATTATTTCAGGACTTTTCTATCAAATCTGAACGTATTCACACATTAACTCAGTTATTGAAAGCCTATACCCTATTCGAAAAAGATGTGGAATACGTAATCATGGAAGACAAAATTATGATTGTCGATGAACAAACCGGTCGTATTATGGATGGTCGTCGTTATTCTGATGGGTTACACCAAGCGATTGAAGCCAAAGAAAATGTAAAAATTGAAGCTGCCACACAAACGTTTGCAACAATTACATTACAAAATTATTTCCGTATGTACAGCAAATTAGCCGGTATGACGGGTACTGCAGTAACAGAAGCAGGAGAACTTTGGCAAATTTACAAATTGGATGTAGTGGAAATTCCAACTAACCGTCCGATGTCAAGAAAAGATCAGGAAGATTTAATATACAAAACAACTCGCGAAAAATTCAATGCTGTTATTGAAGATGTAACCAAATTGTCTCAAGCAGGAAGGCCGGTTTTGATTGGAACTACATCAGTAGAAATTTCAGAATTATTGAGTCGAATGTTGAAAATGCGTAACATTCCGCACAATGTGTTGAATGCAAAAATGCATAAAAAAGAAGCTGAAATTGTTGCCGAAGCAGGTAAACCGGGTGTCGTAACAATTGCAACAAATATGGCCGGTCGTGGTACCGATATTAAACTGACACCGGAAGTTAAAGCCGCAGGAGGTTTAGCCATCATTGGAACTGAACGTCACGATTCTCGTCGTGTAGACCGTCAGTTACGTGGTCGTGCCGGTCGTCAGGGAGATCCTGGAAGTTCACAGTTTTATGTTTCTTTAGAAGATAATTTGATGCGTTTATTTGGTTCAGAACGGGTAGCCAAAGTAATGGACAGAATGGGTTTGAAAGAAGGTGAAGTGATTCAGCATTCCATGATGACCAAATCGATTGAAAGAGCTCAGAAAAAAGTAGAAGAAAACAACTTTGGTGTGCGTAAACGTTTATTGGAATATGATGACGTAATGAATTCACAAAGAGAAGTAATCTACAAACGAAGAAGACATGCGTTACACGGAGAGCGATTGAAAGTAGATATCGCCAACATGATGTATGATACCTGTGAAAATATCGTAAACGAAAACAAAGCAATTTCTAATTTTAAAAATTATGAATTTGAGTTAATTCGCTATTTTTCAATTACATCACCCATTTCAGAAAGCGAATTTAACAAACTTACTGAAATAGAAATTACCGGAAAAATTTATAAAGCAGCGTTAGCACATTATGAGGAAAAAAATGAACGAGATGCTCGTGAAGCTTTTCCTATTATCAGAAATGTTTATGAAAATCCATCTAATCATTACGAACGAATTGTAGTTCCATTTAGTGATGGTCAAAAAACATTAAATGTGGTTACCGATTTGAAAAAAGCTTATGATTCGGAAGGAAAACAATTGGTCGCTGATTTTGAAAAAAATATCACCTTAGCCATTGTTGATGAAGCTTGGAAAAAGCATTTACGCAAAATGGATGAATTGAAACAATCTGTTCAATTAGCTGTTCACGAACAAAAAGATCCATTGTTGATTTATAAATTTGAAGCTTTCAATTTATTTAAAGCAATGCTGGATAAAGTGAATAAAGAAGTGATTTCCTTTTTATTCAAAGGTGATTTACCAAATAGAAATGAAACAAATATTCAGGAAGCCAAAGAAATTCGCCAAAAAGAAGATTATAAAACATCAAAAGATGAAATCCCAAACAGCGATTCTTTAGCCGCACAACATCGTGAAGCCGGTCAAACACAACGTCAACCGATTACCGAAACGATTGTTCGAGATACTCCAAAAATCAATCGAAACGATACCGTAACTATCAAACATGTAATGAGTGGTAAAACGGAAAGTATGAAATTTAAAAAAGCAGAAAGCATGATTGCCAGTGGTGATTGGGTTTTGGTGAACTAATTTTAAATAAATCAAATAATATAATCCCCAATGGTTCTAAACTGTTGGGGATTTTTTATATTTGAAAAAAATCGAACAATGAAAAAAACAGTTATACTATTCTTTATTTTTGTTTCCATTCAAACCCTTTATTCGCAAGAAAAAAATAACAGCCCTTTTTTAGAACCCAAAAATCAATTTAAAGTTGAGGTTGATTCCAAAGAATATTTCTATTCTGAAGGAGATGAATTAGAAATAAATCATTCCGCTACAAAATCAAAATTAAAAATCGAATTACTTGGATTTAAAAAATTCGATAGCGGAACCGTTAGTTTTCATTATCCGTCCAACTTTGCTTTTGAAGTAGACAAAGATTTTGGTTATAATAATTGGACATTTGACGGCAATAATGTAGTTATCTTATATTTTGAAATTGATAATGACATGAAAATGCAGGAATATATAGATTTAATGGTTGAACAATTCGGTAAAAAAAATTGCAAAACTGAAAAAAAACAAATTCAATTAGGAAACAAAACACTTTCCGGCACAAGAATTAATATAACATTGGTTGGTCAATTATTAAGTCTGGAATTCTTTGAGATTCCGTTAAACGATTACAAAACCCGTTTTATAGCTTTTCAAGATTCTAAAGATGAAGAAGGGAACAATTCAAAAGAATTAGCTGACACAATAAAAATGGTTCATGAAACGATTACTTTTTTAGAGAATTAGATTAAATGAAAAAAATTATAAATCTTCTTTTAATTTTAAATTTTACAGTTTTCTATTCACAATCCATAGAAAATTTAAAAATTGAAACCAAAAATTTCTATGCTGCTCATTACAACATGGACTTTGAAGGAATTGCTTCTTTGTATCATCCAAAATATTTTGAAAAATTCACTAAAGAAACAATTACTGCCGGTTTAGATGAACGCTTTCAAAATGATGTGGATGGAATTCGTTTTGTTTTTCCGACAATGACATTCAATTATGCTCCTATTCAAGAAATTAATTCCGGTAAATATTGTGTAATTACTTTTAAAAATTCATTTAGAATAATTAAGTCTAATCCACAAGCTGAGAGTCAAGTACAAAAAGACTTAGCTTCCTATCTTAAAATTAAAAACTATAAATCAGTGAAATTTGAATCTAAACGAAACAGCTATTTTATTGAAGAAAACGTTACTTGGATTGCCGTTTCATCTGCTCAAACAAGTTGGAAATGGACGTTTATTGAAATGAATTCAACCTTCAAATCGTTAGATGAATTTTTGGATACCTCACTTCAAAAAGAATTAGGTTTATAATTGGTTTAAAAAAATAAATACTATCTTTACTTTGATGCTTCTAATGGCATTACTAAACAAGTATGGCAAAGAGTCAAGATGCGAAGAAAAACGTTAAGAAAGAGCCTTTAAAAACGGCGAAAGAAAAGAAAGAAGAGAAACGTGAAAAGAAAAACAAAAGGGATTAATTTTTTAATCCCTTTTTGGTTGAATCAAGGCAAAATCTTTCCCGGATTTAAAATTCCATTCGGGTCAAAAACAAATTTTATCCGTTCCATTAATTCTAAATGCGTTTTAGAAAAAGCAATAGGCATATAATCCTTTTGAACATAGCCAATTCCGTGTTCACCTGAAAGTGTACCTTTTAATGAAACCGTTAATTCAAAAATTTCCCGAATTCCTTTAGGCACTTCGGTTTTCCAATTTTCATCGGACATGGTTCCTTTGATGATATTGACATGCAAATTACCATCACCGGCATGACCATAACAAACCGATTGAAAACCATATTTTTTTCCGATAGTTTTGATTCCGTTTAATAATTTAGGCAATTCATAGCGAGGCACAACCGTGTCTTCTTCTTTATAAATCGAATTGGCTTTCACTGCTTCAGCCACACTGCGACGCATTTTCCACAAGGCATTTTTTTCATCTTCAGTATCCGCAAAAAGAATATCATCAATTTGAAATTGTTCTACCACCATCATGATTTTTTCGGCTTCAGCCATCAAAATTTCAGGATTATTTCCATCCACTTCAATCAATAAATGAGCTTGAATATCCTCATTAACTGTAACATTCAATCCATCCACAAATTGAAGTGTCCAATCAATGGCATCACGTTCCATAAATTCCAACGCACTTGGAATAATTCCGGCTCTAAAAATAGCGGAAACAGCTTCACAGGCTTCATGAGCTTTGTAAAACGGAACCAACATCAATACGTTGTGTGTATTTTTGGGAAGCAATTTCAAAACAATTTTGGTGACGATTCCCAATGTTCCCTCACTACCAACCATCAATTGCGTAAGATTATATCCTGTGGAATTTTTTAACGTATTGGCTCC
>JAKLIC010000126.1:0-2275 GCA_022709825.1 Bacteroidota bacterium
GGAGAAGCCGAAGTTCCTGTATTGTCAACTTGTAAAGTGGTATTTCCTCCATCACAAAATGAAACGGTTCCCACATTACTATTGATAGAAAAAGGTTGATTGTGAATGGCATAATAGGCAGAAAAAGATACACTTGACGGACTAGTAACCGCCGGAGCTGTACTTCTAACTCTGATTTTATAAGCTTCCCCAGCCGTAGTAGTAGGTAGTGCAAACGAAACGTTAACCGGAGAAGTTGTACTGGTCGAGGTTGTTAAAGTGGTTGGAGATCCAAAATTTCCCGAAGCATCCGAAAGTTCTACAATGAACTGATTTCCTGTTTGTAAATTAGAAACCGGGAAAAAGGTAAAACTAAGGTTGTAAGTATTAAATCCTTGTGAGGCACAAGCTTGAGTGAATCCTAAAGTGGGCACTCCAATTGTTATAGTTTGAGCATACCCATTGCCGTTGCTACTAAATAGCAAAGAAAGCAAAGCAGAAAAAAACAGTTTTTTCGGGGTAATTTTCCAAACCATAAAACACTCTTTATGATTGATTGCTTTTACCCCAAAAGCAACCGTATTGTTATTTTGTAATTGAAATAGGCACTACACTACATTTAATTACGAAAAAAACGATAATAAGTTTTTACTATTTTTAGTAATAAATTCTGTTTTTAACATTTTTCTGTTTCGAATTTAGGGAATAATAAACATCATATTCAAAACTTTAACGATAAAATCGATGAATGACACGCAAGTTTGTGGTAAACCGTAATTGGCTATGTTGAAAACCGTAACGGTAAATGTCGTTCGTCGATTAATTAAAAAATGAAGTGTATTTCATCGGTATTTTTTTTAAAAATCATTTTCGGAGGTTCGGTGTTTTTTTCCGTATTTTTGTCGCTCATTTATTGATTATGTCAGAAGAAAAGTCACTCAATTTTATTGAACAAATAATCGAAGAAGATTTAAAAAATGGTTTTCCAAAAGAAAAGCTTCGTTTTCGCTTTCCACCGGAACCAAATGGCTATCTTCATGTGGGTCATGCCAGTGCTATTTGTTTAAATTTCGGATTAGGAATTGAATATCAATCGCCCGTGAATTTGCGTTTTGATGATACCAATCCCGCCAAAGAAGAACAGGAATTTGTTGATGCCATCAAACGTGATGTGCAATGGCTAGGATTTCAGTGGGACGAAGAACGTTTTGCGTCCGATTATTTTCAGGAATTATACGATTGGGCTGTCGAGTTTATTAAAAAAGACAAAGCCTATATCGACAGCCAATCTTCAGAAGATATGGCCAAGCAAAAAGGAACACCTACACAAGTAGGAACAAACAGTCCATTCAGAAATCGTTCAGTCAATGAAAATTTAGACTTATTTGAACGCATGAAAAACGGTGAATTTCCTGAAGGAACTCATGTTTTACGTGCCAAAATAGACATGGCTTCTACTAATATGTTGATGCGTGATCCGATTATGTATCGAATTTTGCATAAACATCACCATAGAACAGGAGATACATGGTGTATTTATCCAATGTATGATTGGGCTCATGGAGAAAGTGATTATATAGAAGGTATTTCACATTCACTTTGTACATTAGAATTTTTGCCGCACAGAGAATTATATGATTGGTTTTTAGATCAAATATATGACACTTCAAAAGTTCGTCCGAAACAAAGAGAATTTGCCAGAAGAAATCTTTCGCATACGGTAGTAAGTAAACGAAAATTGTTGCAATTGGTTCAAGAAGGTCACGTTACAGCATGGGATGATCCACGCATGAGTACGATTTCCGGTATGAGAAGAAGAGGTTATACCCCGGCTTCCATCCGAAATTTTGCTAAAACCATTGGAATTGCAAAACGAACAAACTTAATAGACGTTTCATTATTAGAATTTTGCGTTCGTGAAGATTTGAATAAAACGGCACCTAGAGTAATGTCTGTTTTGAATCCGGTAAAACTTATCATCACGAATTATCCTGAAGGAAAAGAAGAATGGTTGGAAGCTGAAAATAATCCTGAAGAAGAAATAATGACGTTTAGAAAACTTCCTTTTTCGAAAGAATTATACATTGAAAGAGAAGATTTTCAAGAAGAAGCAAACAAAAAATTCTTCCGATTGACTTTAGGAACAGAGGTTCGATTGAAAAATGCTTACATTATTAAAGGTGAAAATGTCATCAAAGATGCTGATGGAAATATTACCGAAATTCACGCTACTTATGATTTGGATTCTAAGTCCGGAAGCGGAACAGAAGCAAGTCAACGTAAAGTAAAAGGAACT
>JAKLIC010000126.1:2373-4696 GCA_022709825.1 Bacteroidota bacterium
ATAGAAAAATTCAACGACATTGTTTCAAAAATTCAAAACAAAGCAGCTGACACAAAAATTTCTTTTGAGAAAACATTAGAAGATTTAGTTTCTGAAGGGAGTTATAAAACAGAAGAATTGATAGCTCTTTTGGAACAAAAGCTTAAAGCTTTAAAAGAAGAAAACGCTAAATATCAAAAATAAACTATGGCTTTTGAAGAAATAAAAGAGAATGTAAATCAAATCCAAGAGGAAACCAAAGCTTATTTAGATAGTAGTGCGGCTTACTATAAACTTTGGGGTTTTAAGGTTGCCATGAAATCGGCTTCAACCATAGTAAAATTTTCACTTATAGCCATTTGTCTGTCAATGGTTTTATTGTTTGGTTCTATTGCCGGAGCAATTGCATTGGGCTATGCATTGGGTAATTTTGCATATGGTTTTTTAATTGTAAGTGGGATTTACTTACTAATTACGTTTGCTCTTTTTTTACTAAAAGATAAGATTGTGGAAGGTCCTGTGATGGCAAAATTTTCTGAAATCTTTTTTAACGATTAAGTATGGAATCTAAACAATATACCACATTTGAACAAATTGAACGAGATTTACAGATTCTCAAGTTAGAACGTGAAATTCATCATAAAAAGATAATTTTACATATTGAACAAACCAAAGAAAGTCTCACGCCCAGAAATCTTTTATCCGAATTATTACATTTTAGTATTCCAAAAAACTTGGGAAGTATTATCAAGCTATTTGCACCATTGCTTATTCAATGGTTTTTTAATAAAAAAAGGGGCTCGTAAGCCCCTTTTGAATTATTGATTTTCTTCGGTTGTTCCAAATTCGTCTTTTGGTTCAACTTTTTTGTTTGCTTTTTTGATGGCTCCTTTTTTCATAGCCTCTCCCACTTGATTACTTGCCGTAAAACTGGCAACCATGTTATTCAACATGTCACTACCGGCTTGTGGTGAGTTTGGTAACAAAATTAAGTTTGAATTAGCATCTGCTCCAATGGCTTGTAATGTATCATAATGTTGCGTAACCACAATCAATGCTGAAGCTTCTTGTGAATTAATCCCCACACGATTTAGAACATCTACACTTTCTACTAAACCTCTTGCAATTTCTCTTCGTTGATCGGCAATACCTTGACCTTGAAGCCTTTTGCTTTCTGCTTCTGCTTTAGCTTTAGCTACGATTCTGATTCTACCGGCTTCCGCTTCATATTCTGCCGCTGTTTTTTCACGGTCAGCAGCGTTGATTCTGTTCATGGCATTTTTCACCTGAATGTCCGGATCAATATCGGTAATCAACGTGTTGATAATATCATAACCATAAGTAGTCATTGCTTCGTTTAGCTCACGTTTAACGGCTACAGCAATATCATCCTTACGTTCAAAAACATCATCTAATTTTAATTTTGGAACCTCCGCACGCACCACATCAAATACATACGAAGTGATTTGATCATGTGGATATTCTAATTTGTAAAAAGCATCATATACTTTTTCCTGAATAACTTTAAATTGAACAGAAACTTTCATTTTCACAAATACGTTATCTTTCGTTTTAGTCTCAATGATGACGTCTAATTGTTGAATTTTAAGATTTAATCTTCCAGCTACTCTGTCAATTACTGGAATTTTAAGTTGCAGTCCGGATTGTCTCGTACTACTGAATTTACCAAAACGCTCAATTACTGCCGCTGTTTGCTGTTTTACAGTAAAAAAAGAGGCCAATAGTAAAAATACAGCCAATACAATAATAATGTAAGTGGGAATCATAAAAAATAGTTTTATTTGTTATATGTAATTATACGAAAATTCCCGTACGTTTGTTACAACTTAAAGTACTATTCATGAAAAGATATTTTATTACCCTTGTTTTATTAGGTTTAACAAATTTAATTTCAGCTCAATATGGAAGAGGAGATTACAACCATATTGGATTAAGCCTTGGAATAAACCAAACGAGTTTATATACTGATAATTTTAATATTACACCTAAAACAAGTTGGACCGGAGGTTTAGCGATGCGGGGGAATTATTATAATAGTTTTGCCATGGTTTATGGAATGAATTTTACGGAAAATAAATTTTCGATAGAAACCAATTCTTCATCGGCAACCAAAGAGGTAGATTTAAAAATGATGGCGGTTCAAATTCATTTATTGTTAAGTTATAGAATAGCAGAAAGTGCATTTTCCATCGATTTTGGTCCAGTACTGCAAGTTAACAGTGAACTGAAGTTTGATGAGGCCGATGAAAATAATTTTATCACCGACAATGATTTGTTGCAAGTAAAAGATTTGGAAAAGATTACACCATTAAATTTTAATGTC
>JAKLIC010000127.1 GCA_022709825.1 Bacteroidota bacterium
CCTGGCGATTTAGCCGAAAAATTTGATATGGCCAAAAAAGTACCTTTGAAAAGAGTGGGCGATCACCAGGAATTAGCCAATTTAGCGGCTTATTTAGTATCTGATTTTTCGGCTTATGTAAATGGTGAAGTTATTACCATTGACGGTGGCGAATGGTTAAAAGGTGCCGGTCAATTTAATCTTTTAGAAGATATTCCCGAAGAAATGTGGGATATGTTAGAAGCTATGATTAAAGCGAAGAAAAACGGTTAATTCAATAAGAATTTGTATCCCGTTTTTCGATTTAAAAGCTAATCATTTGAAGGACAAAACAATTAACATTTGTTAACAACTTGAAGTTGAAAAACCCATAAATAATCGTAATTTTACGGCTCAAAATTTTATAAAATCAATGGGTAAAATAATTGCAATTGCTAACCAAAAAGGAGGTGTTGGAAAAACTACAACTACCGTAAATTTAGCGGCTTCTTTAGGTGTTTTAGAAAAAAAAGTATTACTGATTGATGCTGACCCTCAAGCAAACGCAAGTTCAGGATTGGGGATTGACGTTGATTCTGTCGCCATTGGTTCCTATCAAGTTTTAGAACACAGTAATACTGCTGCTGAAGCAATAATGAAATGTTCAGCACCCAATGTAGATATTATTCCGGCACACATTGATTTAGTTGCCATAGAGATTGAATTGGTTGACAAAGAAAATCGAGAATATATGCTGAAAGAAGCATTAGCATCGATAAAAGACCAATATGATTACATTTTAATTGACTGTGCTCCTTCCTTAGGATTATTGACATTGAACGCATTAACTGCTGCAGACAGTGTAATAATTCCAATTCAATGTGAATATTTTGCATTAGAAGGTTTAGGTAAATTATTAAACACAATCAAAAGCATTCAACGATTACACAATCCCGATTTAGATATTGAAGGATTATTATTAACCATGTTTGATTCCCGCTTGCGTTTATCAAATCAAGTGGTAGAAGAAGTACAAAAACATTTCAATGACATGGTATTTAAAACCATTATTCAACGAAATGTAAAACTAAGTGAAGCTCCAAGTTTTGGGGAAAGCATCATTAATTTTGATGCAACCAGTAAAGGAGCAAACAATTATTTAAGTTTAGCAGAAGAGATTATCAAAAAAAATAGCTAGTATTTTATGACACAAGCCATCAAAAAGCAAGCATTAGGAAGAGGATTATCCGCTTTATTAAAAGATCCTGAAAACGATATTAAATCAGTTAATGATAAAAATGCCGATAAAGTTGTTGGTAATATCATCGAACTTGAATTAGAAGCAATTGAAATTAATCCGTTTCAACCACGAAGTAATTTTAATGAAGAAACACTTCAGGAGCTGGCTTCATCCATTAAAGAATTAGGCGTAATTCAACCTATTACTGTAAGAAAACTAGAATTTAATAAGTACCAATTAATTTCAGGAGAACGAAGACTTCGGGCTGCAAAAATAGCCGGTTTAACCGTCATCCCCTCCTATATTCGAATTGCCGATGATAATGAATCATTGGTGATGGCTTTGGTTGAAAATATTCAACGTCATGATTTAGACCCTATTGAAATTGCTTTATCTTACCAACGGTTGATTGATGAAATTCAATTAACACAAGAGCAAATGAGCGATAAAGTTGGAAAAAAACGTTCGACAATTGCAAATTACTTGCGGTTATTGAAATTAGACCCAATTATACAAACCGGTATTCGGGATGGTTTTATTTCCATGGGACATGGTCGAGCTTTGATTACAATTGAAAATGAGGATATACAATCAGATATCTATCATAAAATTATCAGTCAAAATCTTTCTGTGCGGGAAACTGAAAATGTCGTAAAAAATTATCAGGAAAGTTTAAAACCAAAATCAGGAAAGACAATAAAAGCTAATCCTTCTTTTTCCGTTTCAGAAATGGATAAAAAGGAAATTGGCACCACGTTAGGCACAAAAGTTGACATAAAAATTGATGCGAAAGGAAAAGGAAAAATCACCATTCCTTTCAAATCTGAATCTGATTTTCAACGCATTATAGCTTTAATAAAAGGATAGTGCATAGCTTAAGAATCATATTTTTTGCTTTTTCCCTTTTGGGGACAACTTTTGCTAATGCTCAAGTTCAAATTGAAGAATTTGGCCAAACCCAAGACACGTTAAAATACAAACCAATTGACCCTTTGGCACCTTCAAAAGCTGCCTTTTATTCTGCCATACTGCCGGGTTTAGGACAAGCATATAATAAAAAATACTGGAAAATCCCCATTGTTTATGGTGGATTAGCTATTGGTTATTATTTTTATAATGATAATAATAAATATTATAATGAATTCAGAGATATTTATAAAAGACGTTTAGAAGGCTACACAGACGATAAATATTATGGTATTTACTCTGATAATGTATTGATTAATGCTCAGCGTACTTATCAAAGAAACCGTGATATTTCACTAATGGTTATGATTGGTATTTATGTATTAAACATTATAGATGCAAATGTTGATGCTCATTTAATACAATTTAATGTCAACGAGAATCTATCCTTAAGACCTGACATTAATATAAATGACATCACTAGAAAACAAAATTTAGGGTTAGTATTAAACTATAAATTCTAATGAAAATAGCACTGTTAGGTTATGGAAAAATGGGAAAAGTTATCGAACGGATAGCTTTAGAACGCGGACATGAAATTGTATTGCGAAAATCGAGTTCCGATTCGTTTGAAGGATTAGAATTAGCAGATGTCGCGATTGATTTCAGTATTCCAAATGCAGCCGTTTCAAATATTTCCTATTGCATCGAACAAGGAATTCCTGTAGTTTCAGGCACAACAGGCTGGTTAGAAAATTACCATACAATGGTTCAACTTTGTCAATCGAAAAAAGCAGCATTTATTTATGGTTCTAATTTTAGTTTAGGAGTTAACTTGTTTTTCGAATTAAATGATTATTTAGCTAAAATGATGGCTAAATTCAATCAATATAATGTTTCAATGGAAGAAATTCATCACACTCAAAAACTTGACAAACCAAGTGGAACTGCCATTTCGTTAGCTAATTCAATTATAAATCATACCGATAAAAATAGTTGGAGTATTGAAAACCCACTAAAAGATGATTTATTTATTGATGTCAAAAGAGTGGATAATGTACCGGGAACTCACACTATTTTTTATACCTCAGCAGTAGATACTATCGAGATTAAACATACTGCTCACAATCGGGATGGTTTTGCCTTTGGTGCAATTATTGCTGCAGAATGGATTGTTGGTAAAACCGGTGTTTTTACAATGAAAGATGTTTTAGGATTAAAATAATAATTAAAAGTTAAATTGGTAACAATTTTTCTTGAGATACAACTAATACAATTTAGCCAGTTTATTAAAAACAAACTTAAATTTTTATAAAATGACATTATATCAGTGGTTTATATTTTTCTTAGTGATTCAACTCGTGCATTATATCTGCACTTGGAAATTATATCAAAAAGCAGGTCGACAATCTTGGGAGGCTGCCATACCGGTTTATAATGCCGTTATATTGATGAAAATAATTAATCGCCCATGGTGGTGGACTTTTTTATTATTTATCCCTATTGTCAATTTGATCATGTTTCCGGTGATTTGGGTAGAAACCTTAAGAAGTTTTGGTAAACATTCTTCTTTAGATACTCTTTTGGCGGTGATAACATTTGGCTTGTATATTGGTTATGTGAATTATACCCAAGAAGTTACCCACATAAAAGAACGTTCATTACACCCTAAGAATCCAACAGCAGATTTTGTAAGCTCTATTTTATTTGCCATAGTTGTAGCAACCACAGTGCATACGTATGTCATGCAACCCTATACTATCCCTACTTCATCTTTAGAAAAATCGTTATTGATTGGAGACTTTCTCTTTGTAAGTAAATTTCATTATGGGGCACGTACTCCAACAACGGCAATTGCCCTTCCAATGGTTCACGATAGCATACCATTTGTAAAAACAAAATCCTATTTTAGTTGGCCGCAACTACCCTATTTTAGATTTCCGGGTATACAAAGTGTTGAACGCAATGACATCGTGGTTTTTAATTGGCCAAAAGATACTGTTTATAAATTTTTCGACAGATCCGGAAAAAGAGCAGACAAACCACTTGATAAAAAATCTAATTACGTTAAACGCTGTACTGCCATTGCAGGAGATAGTCTTCAAATTATAAAAGGAGATGTTTTTGTTAATGGAAAATTACTCCCGCTTCACGACCGTCAAAGATTACAATTTTCTTATAATGTTGAAACGGACGGCTCACAATTTAATGAAGAATATATATTTAAAGAATTACAAATCACCGATGGTATTTATGTTAATTCACAAAATTCATATACTTTTTCAGCATTAACAAACGAAAATGTAGACCGTTTAAGAAATAATCCAATGGTTAAATCAGTGACCAAAAACATTGATACTATTGGCAATACAAAAGTTTTTCCACACACAAAAAGTTGGAATGCAGATAATTTTGGCCCTATTTACATTCCCCAAGCCGGAAAGACAGTGGTTTTAAACAAAGAAACGTTACCATTTTACAAAGAAATAATAACCGATTATGAAAAGAATGAGTTGCAAGTTAATGGTAATGAAATTAAAATCAATGGAAAAGTAGTTAA
>JAKLIC010000128.1 GCA_022709825.1 Bacteroidota bacterium
GTGAACAAGAGTTAAAATATACTTAATCAAATTTATTTTTGATATAGTATTTGCTGTCTAAATCATCAAAATCATCAATAATTGGTTTTGGTTTAGGTTTACTAGCCGTAACTTTCTTTTTCCAAAGTTCAAAATTATCCTTTGAAAGTCGTTTTCTCATGATTTCAGTAACTTCATTTTCTGAAATTCCAAATTCAACCTTAATTACTTCGAAAGGTTTTTTTTCCTCTTGAGCCATACTGATAACGCGTTCAATTTGTTCGTTATCCAGTTCCACTCTTTTACTTTTTTTCATTAGTTCAAAAGCACAATTAATATTTAATGTAAAGTTTCAAATTCTAAACCAATATTAGTAAAAAAATAAATTACTTTTTCAAACTACACTTATTTTTTTAAATTAAAGTTTAGGAGCTCTGTATTTTTGAAATGGTATTTTTAACAAATTGACTAGTTGGTTGTTTTCTTCCGGTTTCATATGGGTGTCAACGCCATAAATAATTTTTTCTCTATCTAAATAAGAATACGTTCCAAATAGTCTATCCCAAACAGAAAATATATTTCCGTAATTACTGTCTGTGTAGGGCAATTTATAGTGATGGTGCACTTTGTGCATATCGGGCGAAATAATAAAATAACTTAACAATTTATCCATTTTTTTGGGAAGTGGAATATTGGCATGATTAAATTGCGAAAAAATCACTGAGAGTGATTGGTATAAAAAAACCATCCACATCGGGCTTCCTACTATTAAAACACCAATAACCGTAAAGATAAAACGAATGATGCTTTCACCGGGATGATGTCTGTTGGCCGAAGTAGTGTCAATCCAAGTATCAGTGTGGTGAATTAAATGAAAACGCCATAAAAAAGTTACTTTATGTTCAATCAAATGAACTAGATAGGCTCCAATAAAATCGAGTAAAAGTAATCCAACAATGGTATAAATCCATATATTCATTTTCGGCAGCCATTGTAGAATTCCGAAATTTTGTTGTATTGCAAAATCGGCTGCTAATAACAAAATAAAAGCCATCAGAAAATTGATGATTATAGTGGTTATCGTGAAGAAAATGTTAATTCCTGCATGTTCAATTTTATTGTATTGAAATTTGAATAATGGATAAGCGTTTTCAATTAGCCAAAAAAGGGTAATGCCTCCAACCAGAATAAGACCTCTGTGAAGTGAGGAAATGCTTTCAAAATAATCAATGATAGTTTGCATTTATTTTTTTTACTAATTTAAATAATATTTTGATTTAATTTTAGCGATTATCTTATAATTCTAAAAGTTAGATTAATTCTAGTGCCAATTGGTTTTGATGTTTTCGGAATTTGATGTTTCCAAAAATGTTGTGTTTCACCTTTCATAATTAACAGGCTACCGTGTTCTAATGTGATTTTTTGTTTACACTCTTTAATTTCATTATGTTGTAAATGAAAAACTCTTTCTGCTCCAAAACTAATTGAGGCAATTATTGGATTTCGACCTAGTTCTTTTTCATTATCTGCATGCCATCCATTACTGTCTTTACCGTCACGATATTGGTTTAGTAAAACTGTTGTGAAATTTTCAGGACAAATTTCCTCCACTTCATTTTTGATAAACATTAACAAAGGATTCCATTTATGAGGTTGCATTACGATATTAGAATAAGAATATGTTTTACCATCATTTCCATATAAAGCGGTCAATCGAGGTTGAGGATATGTTTGACCAAAAACAGTAATATTGTCTTGTTGCCAAGGAATTTCATTTTTTAATTTTTGAAATAATTCATTAGATTTTTCTACTGAAAATAAATTTGGATAATACTCGATTTCAGCGTCGGGTAAATTAAATACAATTTTTTCTTTGGGAAATAATGAATTCATTTGGTAAAAATAAAAAAAGCGATGGAAAACTCCATCGCTTGAGGTAAATTAAGAAGTAAAATTATTACTCTTCATTTTTTTGTAACACATTTTTATAAATAAATCCGGCAACAATTGCTCCTAAAATTGGGGCAAGCCAGAAAAGCCATAGTTGACTCAAAGGTTCTCCTCCAACAAAAATAGCCTGGGAAGTAGAACGAGCCGGATTAACAGATGTATTTGTAATAGGAATACTGATTAGATGAATTAAGGTTAAACCTAAACCGATTGCAATTCCGGCAAATTTACCGTTTGCAAATTTATCAGTTGCTCCAAGTATTATTAATAAAAAGAACATTGTCAATACAAATTCTGCCACAAATGCTGCTGTCATTGAATAGCCAGAAGGCGAAAAAGCACCATAACCATTGGATGCAAAAGCACCAGCTTGGGTGTTGTCAATACCAACAAAGCTATCTTGACCGTTCATGATAAAGTATAGCGTTGCAGCTGCGGCAAGACCTCCAATACATTGAGAAATGATATATGGTATAAGTTCTTTGGCGTCAAAACGTCCACCAGCCCAAAGTCCAAATGAAACAGCCGGGTTAAAATGGCCACCTGAAATATGTCCAACAGCATAAGCCATCGTTAATACTGTTAAACCGAAAGCTAGCGAAACTCCGGCAAACCCGATTCCTAAATCGGGAATTCCTGCTGCAAATAGTGCACTTCCGCAACCTCCAAAAACCAACCAATAAGTTCCAAAAAATTCTGCAAATAGTTTTTTCATAAAATTGTAGTTTAATTAATATTTAGTGTAGTGATAAGCCCAAAAAATCAAAGTAAATTGTAAAGGTAAACGTAATAGTCTAATCCATTTTGGTAATCCCAATCCGGCATTTTCATTCTGATACATATATAGATTTGCCGGAAATATTGCCAGTAACAATATGATTATTCCCCAAGACGCAAAAGGGGTGAATTCTGGAATACATAGTAAGAATCCCAATAAAATCTCTGCAATTCCTGAAGTGTAATTCAGTAATTTGGGATTTGAAAAATAGGGAGGAATTATTTTTAAATAAAGTTTAGGATTTCGAAAATGATTAAATCCGGCTATTATATATATAGCTGACATAAGGTACAAATGCCAAGGTAAATTCATAAATGAATTGCTTTGTTCAATACGAATTTATAAAAAAAATGTTAATAAAATGAATAACAGTAAAATATTTTATGAAATAAGCATTAAATCTTTCTTATGAATTTGATATTCATGACAACAATCGCAAGAATGATTAGAATGATTCCAAGCCACTGTAAACCATTTACTTTTTCACTTAAAAGGAAGTAAGCCATAAGAACTGAAACCGGTAATTCTAGCGAGGAAACAATACTTCCAAGTCCAATGCCTGTCAAAGGAAAACCGGCATTTAATAACATTGGTGGAATGATAGTGCCAAAAAGAGCAACAATAATTCCCCATTTTAAAAAGATTTCAAAATTAAATGGGGTTGATTGTGTAACTATTGAAAAGAGAAAAACAATGATTGCTCCCCCTTGGAGCATGTATAGACTTCGTTGTGCAGAGGTAATTTTTGTGGCCACGCGATTGGCTGTAAACATGGTAGTCGTAAAGGAAGCAGCTGCTAAAATTCCCCAAAATAATCCACGCCAATCTATAGCAATTTCATTTTGAATTAAATTTGTTGCTAAAACTGTTCCAATTAAAACAATGACAACAGCCATTATTTTTTGAATAGAAGGTAGTTTTTTATCTAAAATCATTTCTAACAATACACCCATCCAAACAGTTTGCATGAGTAAGACAATAGCAATGGAAACATCGATATATTTTACACTTAAGTAATAGAAAACACTTGTCATACCTAAGGAAGTTCCTGCCAACATTAAATGGAAAATATTTTTACCTGTTGCTTTAAAGGCTATGTTTTTATTTTTAACTCGTTGGAAAGAATTGATAAGAAGCACGCCAATGATTCCATATACAAATTGAGCTGTAGTGACTTCAGCAGTGGTAAAATTTTCGTGATAGGCTAATTTTACAAACGTAGCCAACATGCCATAACTTGTCGCTCCAAGGGCAACTAAGAAAACTCCTTTCAGTACTCGATTTCCGAACATATATGATTTTTAAAAAGCGGGCAAAGATAAGTAAAGTTGAGGTTAGAAGGATACAAGTTGTAAGATTATATAAAAATTTAATATACTAAATAACAATTTAAATAGTTTAGAAATTAAAAAGACCAATGCAAAAATTATCCTTAATTATCTTATTAAGTTTTGTATGTTGTCAAAATACAATTCATGAAGTACCTATAAATTATAATTCTTTTCATCAAGAAGCATTGACTTTTTGCAAACAAAATAAATTTAATCAGGATTTTTATTTTTTTGTTGATTTAAGTATTCATTCCGGTAAAAACCGCTTTTT
Organism: Bacteroidota bacterium; assembly: GCA_022709825.1. Taxonomy (GTDB): domain Bacteria; phylum Bacteroidota; class Bacteroidia; order Flavobacteriales; family Flavobacteriaceae; genus Flavobacterium. The sequence continues at coordinate 4,310 of JAKLIC010000128.1, forward strand.
TATTTATGATTTTAAAAACCAAAAAGTAGTTAATCAAAATCTTGTAACGCATGGTGCCTGTGATGTTTTCCAAGAACATCCAGAAAAATATAAAAAGGTAAAATTCAGTAATAAATCCAATAGCCATTGTTCAATGAAAGGGAAATATAAAATTGGAAAACGTGATTACAGTTCATGGGGAATCAATGTAAAATATTGGCTTCACGGTTTAGAAAGTACTAATAATAATGCAGTTAATCGAGTAGTGGTCTTACACTCTTGGGATGCTGTGTCAAATGAAGAAATTTATCCCAGATACTCTCCAT
>JAKLIC010000129.1 GCA_022709825.1 Bacteroidota bacterium
TAAAAAGAGAGTTTCTGCATTTAAAAACTATTTTTGACAAACAACGTCAACTTGAAACTTCAAACTTGAAACTTGAAACTTTATCTATGGGAATGAGCGGTGATTATCAACTCGCCATTGAATGTGGAAGTAACATGGTTCGGATTGGAAGTAGTATCTTTGGTTCGAGATAATAGAGAAAAGAGAATAGAAAATAGATTAAAAACTGAACACAGAACACTACTTTGTACGCAATTTTAGACATAGAAACCACCGGAGGACAATACAACGAAGAAGGAATCACCGAAATAGCCATCTATAAATTTGATGGTCATGAAGTTGTGGATCAATTCATCAGTTTGGTGAATCCGGAAAAACCGATTCAACCTTTTGTGGTAAAATTAACCGGAATCAATAACGCCATGTTACGTTCGGCACCAAAATTTTATGAAGTGGCCAAACGCGTCATCGAAATGACCGAAGATTGTGTTATCGTGGCTCATAATGCTTCTTTTGATTATCGAATTTTACAAACCGAATTCCGAAGATTAGGATTTCGTTTTCACAAACAAACACTGTGTACTGTTGAATTATCAAAAAAATTATTACCCGGACATGAATCGTATAGTTTAGGAAAATTGGTTCGTGCGTTAGGAATTCCAATGGCCGATCGACATCGGGCAAGTGGTGACGCGATGGCAACCGTGAAATTATTCAAAATGCTTTTGGCTCAAGACATCGAAAAAGAGATTGTCAAAAGCATGGTGAAATCCGAAATTAAAACGGGAATGTCACCAAAATTGTTGGATATCGTTGAAAGCTTACCTTCAAAAACCGGTATCTATTACATCCACAACGAAAAAGGGGATTTAATCTATATTGGTAAAAGCAAAAATATTAAAAAACGAGTTAATCAGCATTTTACTGGGACTACCAATAAATGCAAAAAAATACAATTGGAAGTTTATGCCGTAACTTTTGAAGAAACCGGCAGCGAACTCATAGCCTTATTAAAAGAAAGTGAAGAAATAAAAATAAATAAACCAATTTACAATCGTTCGCAACGCAAAACTATTTTTCAATGGGCTTTGTATGTTGTGAAAGATGAAAATGGGTATATAGCTTTACGCCTTCAAAAAGCAGATGGACGGAAAAAAGAAATCACTTCTTTCGTTTCCGTTCAAGAAGGTAAAAATGCTTTGTTTAAAATAACAGAACAATACAACTTGTGTCAGAAAATCAACGGATTGTATGATACAAAAAATGCCTGTTTTAAATATAAAATTAAAGAATGTGACGGAGCTTGTGTAGGTGAAATTACACCTGAGGATTACAACGACCGTGTAAATGAATTTATTGAATCCAATTTGTTTGAAAATGAAAATATGGTGATTATTGACCGTGGCAGAAGTTTGCAGGAACGATCGGCAGTCATGATTGAAAATGGAATTTATAAAGGGTATTGTTTTTATGATTTGAATTACCAAATCACTAATGTAGAGGTACTTAAAAACATCATTATACCAATGCAAAACAATCGTGATACCCGAAATATTATTCAAGGTTACTTAAGAAAACACAAAGTGATGAAAATTGTAAAATTTTAGTTTTATCTTAGCACTAAAGTTGAACAAAGACTCATGAATTCAGTAAAATCATCTTGGGAAATTTTCAGACAAAAAACTCATATCATAATTTATGGGACAAATACTGTTGCCGGAAGATTATTCGATTTGATTTTATTAGGAATCATACTTTTGAGTGTTTTATTGGTAATGCTAGAAACTGTTGAAGGAGTTGATATTAAATATCATGAACAATTGGTTTTTTTAGAATGGATCATTACTATATTTTTTACCATTGAATATATCCTTAGAATTATCACCATCAATAAACCACTTAAATATATTTTAAGTTTCTACGGGATAATAGATTTAATAGCAACGCTACCTATGTACCTTTCCTATTTCTTTGCCGGTACAAGTATTTTTACAACCATTAGAGCATTGCGATTACTCAGACTTTTCAAAATCCTCAATCACCCTCAATTTTCAGGACAATCGGTACATTTAAAAGAATCGATTGTGGCCAGTAGAGGCAAAATACTAGTATTTATGTATTTTGTGCTGATTAGTTGCATAATTATTGGTTCTGTTATGTATGTGGTAGAAGGCAAAGAAGCAGGTTTTACAAGTATTCCAACCAGTATCTATTGGTGTATCGTTACGTTAACTACGGTAGGTTATGGAGATATTTCACCGATAACTCCACTAGGACAGTTTATTGCTTCGCTGGTAATGATTATGGGTTATGGAATTATTGCAGTACCAACAGGAATTGTAACTGCTGAATTAGCGAAAAACACAACTCCCAAAATGCCTTTACCAAACAAATTACATTGTTTTGAATGCGGGTCGGAAACACACTTATCCGATGCAAAATATTGTCAGAACTGCGGACATTCCTTAGATGAAAACTAATTACCTGATTACAATTGTAGGTCCAACTGCCATTGGTAAAACAGCTCTAAGTATTACCTTAGCCAAACATTTTGGTTGCGAAATTATTTCCTGCGACAGCCGACAGTTTTTCAAAGAAATGAAAATTGGAACCGCTGTTCCTTCCGAAGAAGAATTGAAAGCAGCACGGCATCATTTTATCCAAAACAAATCCATTTTTGAAAATTATTCGGTAGGTGATTTTGAACGGGAAGCTTTTGAAAAATTAGATGCACTTTTTCAAAAAAATACCTTTCAAATCATGGTGGGTGGTTCTGGATTATATGTAGATGCCGTTTTGAGAGGTTTTGATGATTTTCCGGATATCGAACCTACAATCCGTGAAGAAATCAGAAGTAAATATGAAGTGAAAGGTCTCACTTATCTACAAGAAAAACTGCAAGAATCAGATCCTTTTTATTTTGATAAAATTAGTTCTGAAAATTCGCAGACTCTGCAAAATCCGCAACGAATGATGCGATTTGTAGAAGTTTGTTTGGGTACAGGTAAACCGTATTCTTCTTTTTTAAATCAGAAGAAAAACCACCGAAATTTTATTCCGATTATCATCGGATTGAAAGCCAATCGGGAAATCATGTATGAGAGAATCAATCGAAGAGTCGACCTCATGATACACGAAGGATTGTTGGAAGAAGTGAAAAAATTACATCCCAACAAAAATCTGAATGCTCTGCAAACAGTAGGTTATCGTGAATTATTTGATTATTTGGATGGAAAAACAAAATTAGATTTTGCCATTGAAGAAATCAAAAAAAATACACGTCGGTTTGCTAAGCGTCAACTCACTTGGTTTAAACGAACCGAAAATGTAAAGTGGTTTGATTTTGAAACCGATGTTTCTGAAATTGTAAATTATATAACTAAATCATTAAAATAAAAAAATTCACACAACCTTTTTAGTACTATTGCATCTTAAATTAAACCTTACTGATGAAAAAAATAGTTTTTCTTTTTGCATTGATTCCCTTTTTATTTGCCTTTCAATGTGATCCTGAACCGGGACCTTGTGGCGAATTTATTGAATTTGAAAAATCGGATTTGATTACAATTGAAAACCAACAAACCACCTATCAAGTAGGCGATTTAATTTGGCTTTCGTCAATTGTGGACAGATTTCAAGTTAACCCAATTACAGAAGCAAGCTATGATTTGTTTTCTTCAGATCAGAAATTAGCCTATTCTTTAGAATTTAGTAAAACCTCCCTTTACAATGGTTCCATTTATCTTAACATAAATGAAAACACAACCGTAATAGAAGAAGGTGAACTAGATTGGAACACCATTGTTTTGACAAAAAACGATACACAATTCAAAAGTAAAATTGGAATTAAATTATTAGAACCCGGAACATTTACTTTGAATATATACAATATTGGTTCTTTTAATCCTGATCGCGTTGGTTGTAATTTTACAACTTATTCAATGAAGACCGATTTTAATGGAATAGAAAGTAATTTGTTTACTTTTGAAGTTGAGTAAAATCGAATTTAAAACAATCAAATGCCCATCTCTTCAAATTTTAGCTCCATTTATTCCAAAGACTGGGAAATAAATTTCATTCAATGTTATCCAAACGGACAGTTGAAGTACACCGAATTGTGCAATATTTTACAACTTACAGCGGGCTATCATGCAGAACTGGGTGGCTTAAGTTTTAGTGATATGCAATTGCATCAGCAAGCTTGGGTTTTGAGTAGAATGCGTGTTGAAGTGATTGAACTACCCAAATGGCGAGATGTCGTTACTGTAAAAACTTGGATTGTCGACATGCAAGGATCACGTTCGGTAAGAGCTTTGGAATTATACGTAGCAGAAACAAAAATGGCTAGTTCACTTACATATTGGGTTGTTTTAAATACGGAATTTCGAAAACCGGAAGCTTTAGCTTTACCATTTGAACATTTTGACATTTTCCCTGAAAATCTATCGACAAAAAAATCTTTTGCCAAGATTAACTTGAATTTACAAACTCAGTTTTTAAAAAATAAAACCGTACTCCTGTCCGATTTAGACATTGTCAATCACGCAAATAATGTCAAATATTTAGAATGGTGTTTGGATTGTATTCACCCAAACATTTTACTCAAAAATGGCATCAATGCAT
>JAKLIC010000013.1 GCA_022709825.1 Bacteroidota bacterium
TTTGGTGAAATATAAAAGTGTTTGTTTTAAATCGGCAAACGATACTTCTTTGTCTATGTATAAGCCTTCTACCTGGTGAAAAATACAATGTGAACGAGAAGATACTGCTTCATTTCTGAAAACTCTTCCGGGTGAAATCGTTCGAATAGGCGGTTTGTTGTTCTCCATATATCGCACTTGAACCGAAGACGTGTGCGTTCGCAATAAAACATCCGGATTGGTTTGAATAAAAAACGTATCCTGCATGTCTCGTGCCGGATGATATTCCGGGAGATTTAAGGCGGTGAAATTATGCCAATCGTCTTCAATTTCAGGACCTTCAGAAACGTTGAACCCTATATTGGAAAAAATATCGATAATTTGATTTTTTACTAAAGAAATCGGGTGACGGGAACCTATCGGAAAAGGTTCTCCCGGACGAGTCAAATCGCCAAAAAGACCAACGGTTTCTTCTTTACTTTCCAGTAATTCTAAAATAGATTTTACTTTCTCTTCGGCCGTATTCTTAAGTGTGTTAATAACCTGTCCGAATTCTTTTTTCTGTTCATTAGGAACATTTTTAAACTCGGCAAACAAGTATTTCAACAAGCCTTTACTTCCTAAATATTTTATTCGGAATTGTTCTAAAGTTTCTTTGTTGTCTGTTTGAAAAGCCTGAGCTTCGCCAATATATTCTTTAATCTTATCTATCATCGTTCGTGCTATAAAGCTACAAATTTAGGGAAAATTTATTAATAGGGACTAGTCGCAACTTGTCCGATCTCAAAATAAAATGAATTAATTGATTAGTTCTCTTTCCAGAAAATAATTTACAATGGCGTCTTTCATCAAAACGGCTTGTTCGCCTGCTTTTAGTGGCGGTAACACTTCTTTTACTTTATAATGAGGCCAACCATCATTATCAAAAAATTCAAATTCATAATAACCATAAGGCTCTAATAATCGACAAATTGCAATGTGCATTAACTCAATTTTTTCGTCTTTTTTGAAAGTTTGTTTTACTTTACCCAACTCTTGAACACCAATTAAATATATAATGGCATCTAAATCAAGTATTTCGCCTTCTGCAAATTGATTTGATAATAGTTGGACAACGTTTTCCCAACGTTCTTTTAATTGAATATCTCTTGACATAGCCTTGAAGTTAACGGTTGAATATTGGAAAATTTGACTAACCAATCAACTGCTTTTTTTTGCAAAGATAAGAAGTTGATATTGATTAAATCTAAATTACTATTTTAGTAAAAAATTAGAAATGAATTTTTTAGATATTACAATTGGAATATTGCTTGTTTTTAGTTTATACAATGGAATCAAAAATGGTGTTTTTGTAGAAATAGCTTCAATTATTTCGTTTATATTGGGTGTTTTTCTTGCAATTAAATTTTCCTATTTAGTGAAATCTTTTTTAGAAGGTTTTGTGAGTTGGAATCCGCAAACCATTCAAATTACTGCTTTTATATTGACTTTAATTTTTGTAGTTATTGGAGTTCATTTATTAGCAAAAATATTTACTAAAATAGCCGATTTTGCTTTTTTAGGTTGGGTAAACAAATTAGCCGGCGGAATATTTAGTGTGCTGAAAACAGCTTTGTTAATTGGAATTTTTTTGAATTTAGTTCAAAAGATAAATAGTGAAAATCAATTTATTTCTAAAGAAAAACAAGAGAAATCAATATTCTACAAACCAATTTTAACTACAACAGCCTTTTTGATGCCAATGATTACCAATTGGATCGATGACGTAAAAAAGAGTTACGAGGAAACTACTTCAAATGTTGATGATACAACTAGTTGATTTTAACTATTCATAAAAAAATTACTTGAGAAATATCAATAAAAAAGCAAACAATTAATAAGGTATTTATTGTTTGCTTTTAAAAATAGTGTTGTTTATCTAACAACAATAATTTCTTTTTTATAAAACCCTTTTGATGTAAACACGTTTAAAATATAATGACCTTTTTTTAAGGTGACATTTGATATTTCTATTTTATCTGAGTCAAATCTTTTTGAGAATACTATATTTCCGTAAAAATCATAAATTTTTACATCATTATTATTAGTAATTCTTCCAAGAGGAATATCATCACACGGATCAATTGGTGGATAAATCACTTCAATCGAAATGTTTCCAGGCTCTCCGCTGTTTGCATTTACTGGATTTGGGAATACTAAAAGAGAACCTTCACAGGGGTCTGGACCGCCTCCATTTGGATTATACACATTAACGTTCTTATAATAAATACCATCTGTTCCACAACTATTTACTGCAACACAATCAACAGAGTAAGTTCCGATACAATTACCCCAATTAACTGTTGCTGTGGGGGATGTTGTTGTGATAATTAATGTGTTATTTGGTGCAAACTTTGGTAAAACAACACCATTGGGACATGTTGTTAGTCCTAAACTATTTGTGGTACATCCGCAATTAGTTGAAAGATTAGAGAGTGTCCAATAATAACTTGTTGCACCGGGTACAGTAGTGACAGTATAAGTAGTTGTTGTGTTATAAGGAACATTGTTATAACCACCATAAATATTTTGGTCTTGCACATCTGGACGGCCTACCCAAATTCTTTTTGGAGCCGGTGTTGCTGAACCACATCTATCATTGCTGTAACTAACATTTAAAGTAATATACCCACTTTGATTGGGGTTGACTTGATTAATTGTTATTTGATTGCCATTTGTACTAAACGTTACTAATGCATTTCCTTCTGAAATAGACCAGTTTACGATTGTAGCTTCGTTTGTTACTGTATATGTGCCCGTTGTACAAAGTATACTACTGCCAGTAATTTGAGCGTTGGAGCAGAAGTTTAAACATGAAGATATTATAGGGTTATCACTAAGTTCATTCTCTAACCAGTTACCATTATTAAGTGTAAATTGTATATGACCTTCACTTGTAATGGAGTTTGTGAAAAAATTGTTAAAAGGAACATTTTTAGGTGATGGAGGCGGCATTAATGGACTATATTGTTTTATTAAATCAGTTGGTAAAATAGATACATTACCACGCCCTATATCCAAACTACTGTAAGCAGGGATAAAGTTAAAGCGTCGTTGTAAAACATATTGTGCAAATTGAGTTGGTATTTCTGCAAATGTTTCTATGTCATAAATACCACCGTTTGAATTATCTAATGCTAACATAGTTGAACCAGAGTTTAAAGTTTTTTCATTAATTAATGGTTCGTTTACATTTATAAGAAATAAAATTGTTTTTTTAATATATATTCTACCTCTGTAAATTTGTTTTGATTCGAGTGAGGGTAAAGCTTTAAGCGTAAATTGTGCTTTTAAATCTGTATTTGTACTTAAAACTGATGTTATAACTTTAAATGGATTTATGGAAATTCCATTTACAACTGCTAATGCTATATTTGACAAAAAGAAAGGTAAATCTACTTGTATATTTGCATTCACTATATCTGCATAAGGATTAAAATTGAGTGGATTTCCACATTCTGAACCGTTTGCAATGGCTATATTTCTAATGTTATTTTGTTGAGGATAACCCATAGTTCTGTATTCACTTAAGAAACTACTGTTTAATGAACTATTATTTACTGAAAGACTAGTACCAGTACCTTGTAGTTGATAAATTAACATTTGTTGTGCTGCTGGCGATTGTAATAAAGCGTAGCCGTCGCTTAACCCATCAACGTTGTCTTCTAAATCTACAATAGGAACAATAAATAAACTTAAAAATACTGGTAGTGATATTTGTTCACCAACTAGATGCCTCACAAGTGCTTGTGCCGCTAGAGGAACATTTGCACCTTGATGCGGACTATCATGACTTATATAAAGTTTAGTTTCATGCGTTTCTCCATTAATTTCCATATCTCTTAAAGCATAACGACCAACTAAACCACCCATACTCATACCTAAGACAACATTTTTCTCGTTTCCTACTTTAAGTTGGTTAATTTGTCTTATAACTTCTTCAACCATATACGCATTTCGTTGAATGTAATCGGTGCTATTTACAAAATTGATAAAAACCAAATCATAATCTTCATCTTCAATGGCTTGGTTGAGTGTGAGTAAAGGTTGTCCGTTTTCACTAATTCTGACACGCAATCCACCTGGACCATCTTCATTTACTAAATCCAAATAATTAAAACTATTTTCAGGATCAAAACCTTCAATGATAATTAATGGTTTTGTTAACTGTGTATGCCCAGGTGCTAATTCAATAGTTACAAGACCTGTGGCAGCACTACCATTCCAATTGTTTCCTGTAACCGCATGGTTTACCCAAAACATATCGCTACCAAAACCGTTAAAGCGAGCTTGTGAGTTTGGAGTTGGATTAATGTAATCTACCCAAATTTTAGAATGACTTTCAACTATGGTTCCATTGGTATATTGGAATTTTACTTTTATTGTTTTTTCTCCGCCTGATGTATAAGATATATTTTTAACTTCATTAACAGCTACATTTTGATATCCTTGTCCGTTGCTAAAATCAACAGTAATTTGACTTATTGTATGTCCAACATTAGAGTAAATTAAATTACTCGGTAGTTTGAAAGTAAAATTACTACCTTGTAGGTTTTGTTTTAATGGCGTAATAGCAAATAGTGTTTTACTATCGTAAGGGTTTCTACCAGCAACATCATAAATTTTATCGTTTGTAATGATTACATCACCATTAGTATATGCATTGGTTTTATATTGTTGGTAATTGAATGTTGTACTGCAATTAGAATATCAATGGAGTTGTTTTGTGCCGTTTTTAAATTGGTATTTACAACGCTAGGTGCCATCATATTCTGAGCAACAGTTCCAACACGCATAGAATAAAGCGAATTATATAGTGCATTCCATTCTTTTGGAGTAACATAATTAGAGGTATTTAATGCTCCATTGCAAGCTTCAATATTTGCAAAACGCACTCCAAATTCTTTGAGATAACCAGTGGTTACTTTGGTTTTGTCTATGTTACCAAAAATATACTGCATACGATTGGCATAAGCCGTGTTTTGAGCTTGCATATTGAAAAATGTAGCCAAGAACACAAGAAATAATAGAATTTTTTTCATTTTTATAGATTTTAAGAGTTATGGTATATATTGTAAATCGAAACGACCATTAGTAATATTTATATTTTCGCATTCATTTGTTTGAGTAGAAAAATTAAATGTTCCAGAAATAATAAAATTAGTTTGGTCAAATTTGGTTATTGTTAAAGTACCAGAGGTAGTGTGATCATAGTCATAATAACAACCTTCTCCATTATTAACAAATATTGCTAAATTATTAGGGAATAAAGTCAAATCATATGGAGTATTTAAATTTATTGGGGCACTAATATTTATACTTATGCGCTTATCCATAATAGAATTATCAATGCCTCCACCAATTTGTAAAACACCTCCTTGATATATTGCAGTTTGATTTGATGTGTTTGATACTACAAAAGGTTTTCCGTTAATTAAGCACCCAAATGTGTTTGCACCCGTTTGTGTAGCTGGTGGTAGTTGGTCTAATGGATTTTGAGGGTTGTCATCGTCATTGTTACAGCAACTTAAAGTAAAAGTTGTAAGCAGGAGTAATAAAACTCTTTTCATTTTTTATAGATTTTAATAGTTATGGTATATATTGTAAATCAAAACGACCGTTTGTGATATTTATATTCTCACAATTATCAGTTACACTTGAAAACTCAAATGTTCCTGATATTATGTAGTTTACTGTATCGATTTTGGTAAATCTTACAGTACCTTGATATGTATCGTTGTATTCATAGTGACAACCTAATTGCGGGTTTGGGTCTTCAAAATATCTTACTCTTGCTTGACCCTGTCCCAAATCCATAAATTGATAATTAACACCGATTTCGAAAGGGTCTAAAACAACTATGTAAACACCTCCTGCTCCAAATTGTACTCCTCCTCCTTGATAAATAGCTGTTTGTTGTGAAGTGTTTGATACTACAAAAGGTTCACCATTAATTAAGCAACCAAAAGTATTGGCACCAGTTTGTGTTGCTGGTGGTAGTTGGTCTAATGGATTTTGAGGGTTGTCATCATTGTTGTTACAGCAACTTAAAGTAAAAGTTATAAGCAGGAGTAATAAAACTCTTTTCATTTTTTATAGATTTTAAAAGTTAGGGTATATATTGTAAGTCAAATCTGCCATTAGTAATTTTAATATCTTGACAATTTTCAGTGATCGTTGAAAATTCAAATGTGCCTGATACTATAAAATTAATTGTATCAATTTTTGTAAAATTTATTACACCTTGATACGTTTTATCAAAATCGTAAATACACGTAATATTGTTACTTATATATGAATATCCAGCTTTGTATGCGTTATTGTTAAATGTATATGTTTCATTGATATTCAAAGGATTTAACAAATTAAAAGCAATACTTTGGTCAGAATTACTGTTTTCAAAAGTAGCACTTATTTGTAATAAATTTCCTTGATATATAGCAGACTGATTTGATGTGTTTGAAACTACAAAAGGTTCACCATTAATTAAGCAACCAAAAGTATTGGCACCAGTTTGTGTGGCTGGTGGTAGTTGGTCAATAGGGTTTTGTGGTTTGTCATCTTCATTGTTACAACAACTTAAAGTAAAAGTTGTGAGTAAGAGTAATAAAATTCTTTTCATTTTTTATAGATTTTAAAAGTTAGGGTATATATTGTAAATCAAATCTACCGTTAGTAATATCAATTATGCCTTCACAGTTATCAGATATTGATTTAAATTCAAATGTTCCAGAAACTATAAAATTGATATTGTCTAATTTAGTTATTGTTATACTACCTGAATAATTACTTGATGTAAAATAAAAACAGTTTTGATTTTCTATATAATATTCTCCTTTTGGTACAGAGTTAGAATTTAATACGTATGAATTATTTTCAGATATTATTTCTCCAATACTTGTTTCACTTATAAAAATACTTACTTGAGAAAAATTATTATCTATACTTTTTTGTCCTCCAATTAATAATCCACCTCCTTGATATATTGCAGTTTGGTTTGATTTGTTTGATACTACAAAAGGTTCACCATTAATTAAGCACCCAAATGTGTTTGCACCCGTTTGTGTTGCTGGTGGTAATTGGTCTATAGGGTTTTGTGGTTTGTCATCGTCGTTGTTGCAACAGCTTAAGGTAAAAGCCGTGAGCAAAAGTAGAATTAGTTTTTTCATATTTTGTGTGTTAATTTGTGTATTGCATATCAAAACGTCCATTGGTAATACTTCGCAAAGTTCCTTGGTAATCAATAATGTCGAATCTGAAAGTTCCTGAAATTATTTGATCATTAAGTTTTGTAATTGTCAATTCTCCTGTGTGTGTTGAAGAAGTGTATGTAGAATTAGTTGCATATGAGTATTTACCAACAGCATTTCCAATTGATTCATCCAAAAGCACATAGGTATTACCTTCTAAAATTTGAAGATTATTAGTTGCAAGAACTATAGTAATTCTATTATTTAAGTTATCTCGTTTATTAGCTTGTAAAGTAAAATAAAAACCACCATTAACAAATTGGTACACACAGTCGAGTGGATTACTTCCAGTTCCAGGCAAAAATGCTTTTCCATCTAATAAACATCCAAAAGTGTTTGCTCCAATTTGTGTGGCAGGTGGTAATTTGTCTATTTCTGCAATAGCGTTCTCTTCATCTTTATTACAACTAATTAAAGTGAAAAAAGTGATGATTATTAAAATTATATTTTTCATAATTATTGTTGGTTAAAACGGTTCGCAAATGATTTTCTAACAACAGTAACATTGGCATCAATAAAAATTTTACTGTGACTGTATAAAACTTGACCATTGGTTAATGTTAGTTTGTATTTCCATTCTTTTAAACCTGGCGAAGTATAGTTTACATTTATTATTTGACCAAAAGTAGTAGTTTGATAACCTAATCCATCACTAAAATCAATTGTAATACTTTGCACAGTACTAGCTTGATTGGTATACCATAAGCTACTTGGTAATTGCACTTGCATAGCAAGTTTATTAAATTTAATAATTGGTGATGTCATTGCAAAAACTTGTTTCTCGTTATAAGGATTTTGCCACACAACATTTATAAATTTATCATATAGTTTGCCATTGGTTATTGTAATGGTATTGTTGGGTGCGTTGGGTTTAAACTCACTGTATTTGTAATACAAACCACTTAAGACAATTTTATTGGGTTTGCGTAAATTTTCCCAATTGGTTCTAAATGTAGTTGGACTAACTAATCCTGTCACATTTGAATTAACTCTTGACATTAATAGTGTATTGTAAATGGAAGTGTATTGTCCACGATTAACAATATTTTCGGCTGTTAAATGCCATTATAACCGGAAAGTTCCGCAAATTCCATAGCATAATCAACCAATAATTTGTGGGGTATTCTAGTCTTGTCAAGGTTAGCAAAGGTTGCGTTGATTTGTGTGGCGTAAGCTGTGCTTACAGTTTGTGCACTTGCAAAATTAGTGGCTAACAAGCATAGGATTATAATCCTTTTTAAAGAATATAAAGTTTTTTTCATAAATATTTAAGATTAAAAGTTTCTAATTTGTGTATTGCATATCAAAGCGTCCTTCGGTAATTTCTACTGTTTCTCCGGTATTTATTTCTTTTCCTTTAAAACTAAATGTTCCAGAAATAATAAAATTAGTTGGGTCAAAGCGTGTTATGGTTAGAGTTCCTGGTTTTGCTGTAGTCGTTGCACCGCTAAAGGTAATTCCTCCTCCAATATTATATTCACCAAAATAATTATTTGATAATTCTTCTTTTAATAGATAAGAAGTTTCTTGTATTAAAGGCATGTCAAGGCATCCTATATTTATAGATTTGAGACTTGGCCCTCCATCGGTACTACCATAAATACTTAATGTATAAGCTCCACCAACAAGCTGGTAAAATGCATTAGGTGCGTTAGTACCGAATTTTGGTGGTACAAATGCTTTTCCATCAATTAAGCAACCAAAGGTTTGTGCACCTGTTTGTGTGGCTGGTGGTAGTTTTTCTAGTTCGGTTTTAGGCTTGTCGTCGTCTTTGTTGCAACTGCTTAAAGTAAAAGTTGTGAGCAAAAGTAGAATTAGTTTTTTCATAGTACAAAAATTTTAGTAAAAGTAAACCTATTCTATAAAAGTAAGAAAAATTGTTAGTTATCTATTGGTTAAGTTGTGTTAAAGTTTTGGTTGTGCGGTTTAACTATTACTTACCATAAAAAGTTGTAATGAATTTAGATTTTGTAATAGCCAAAAAATTCAGGAAAAGGGTTGGGGGTATGAGAACTAAAAGTGGATTGTAAAGAAGTATAAGGTGAAGAAAATCAATCCAAAAATGGAAGAATTGAATTATGGATTGTGAAGAAATAAGTATATCATTCAAACCGAACTAAAAAAGGCTATCAGAAACGGTAGTCTCTTAGTGTGCTATTGACAATGACTTCGGAGAGCTACAATGACCAAGAAACTACTTCAACTCTTTGATTGCCTCTTTTTGAACCCATCCTTCTGTTTCGTCAGAAAGTTGAATTTTTTTCCAATTTTCTACCGTTTCACGAACGTAAACTTTTGTACCTTCATGCAACACAAAAGCCTCTGTTGCATTTTCCCGAGGTTCATTTTTAACGGAAAGTATTTCTTCAAAAACAATAGCCGGACGCTCGCTTTGATAATCATTTTTGTCAAATATGGCAGCCCCAATAGCAGCAAAAATCAAAAATGGAATGAAGAACATTCCCAAAAAGAAAACACGTTTAAAAATGGCTGTTTGAGAAAAATAATACCCCATGAAAAAAAGTAAAAATAAAACAGAAAATCCTATAGAAATTATTCCCCAAGTATTGTAGTGAAATAAGCCTGTAAAATTTCTGAGTAACTTTTCAAAACCAACTTTTTGAGTTTCTTTTATATCGTCTATAGTTCTGTTTTTGGCAAATTTTAAATTGTTTCTGATGTCTTTATCATTGGGACTTATCAAAAGGGCTTTTTCATAATAATATATCGCAGGAGCAATTTTATTGAGTTTGTAATAGCTGTTCGCCAAATTAAAATATAAATCACATGATTCTTTTTTCCCTTTTAAAATGCTCTCATAAGCCGAAATTGCTTCTTGATATTTTCCTTTTCGATACTGATCGTTTCCTTTGTCAAAAACACTTTGAGCCCAAAATGTTTGGGAAATAAAAAGTAAAATATAGATGATGTTTTTCATTGTATTTAACCACGAAGTACACAAAGAAGGCACAAAGGTCACTATAGATAACCATTGATTACTCTTCGAACTCCATTTTTTAATTGTTTTACATTAAAATTAATAAGCATTCCTAATTTACAATCCGTCAACTTCAAATACGTTAAAATTTGAGCTAAGTGAACTTCATTTAATGCTTCAACCGATTTCACTTCAACAATAAATTTATCTTCAATAATTATATCGATTCTATAGCCAACCTCCATTTTCACTTCTTCATAAATTAAAGGTAAGGCTTTCTGTTTTTCAACTTTTAAAGATTGCTTTTTTAATTCATAAAACAAACATTCTTCATAAGCACTTTCCAACAATCCAGGGCCTAAAGCTTTGTGAACTTTTAAGGCTGATTCAAAAACTATTTTTGCAATTTCATCTTCACTCATAGTAAAAGTTTTGTGTTCTTTGTGCCTTCTTTGTGCCCTTTGTGGTTAACTAATTTGTTTTTCCAGTTCTGATATTACTAAAACCGCTTTGTCATAATCGTGTTGCATAGCAACTGTTGATGATGGTGCATACCTTGCCAATTCACAATTTTCAGTCAGTTGAATAAAATGCTCAATAGTTTCCGTTTGTGCTTTTTTATTTGCTAAAGTTTCTTTGATAATATCTTTACTCATCTCCGAAGTTTCAATTTTAAGTTTAGCTTTTAAGAAATTGTGCAATGATTTTTCTAATGCTACATAAAATGGTTCTTTATTCCCTAATTGTTTTTTAGCCTCTGACAAATATTTCTTCGCTAACCTGTTATTTAATTTTAATTTATTCCCAATAACATCTCCATCAATAGCTTCTTTTTTCTTTTTGAATAAAACAATAAACGGAATCAATAAAAAGGGAATACTTACTAAAACATAATAGAGGTTTGAACCAAAGAAATCTTGCTTATTTATGGAAGAAAATTTCGTTTTTAAGTGAATGAATTTAAATTGATCCCCGGCCGAAATAGCTTTTTTATCAACAGATTCTGTTGTTTTTGCTGTCAGATTACCATTTTGAGATGGCCCATCTGTCACGTTGATTATAATTTCCTCTGAAGTAATCGTTTTATACTTCCCCGTACTTAAATCAAAATAAGAAAAGGATAACGGTTTAATTGTGTAACTCCCTTTAAATTGTGGAATTATGGTATATTTATCTGTAATTTTTCCACTCATCCCTGACAAAGGAGTATTCACATTTTCTGTGTGTACCGGATCATACATTTCTAAGGCTGTGGGCACAACCGGTTTAGGTAAACTAAACAATTTGAGGTTTCCGTTTCCGGAAATACTCACTTCTAAGTCCATACTTTCACCATTTTTTAAATTGGTTCGGGATGGGATAACTTTAAAATCAAATTTACCGACTGCTCCTGAATAATCAATTGGTTTGCCATTTTCGGGAAGCGGTTTTACAGAAATAATTTTACTTCCTGCGGAAACACGTTTATGGTCTTTGGTCAACATTACTTGACCAAAAATATTTCTTCGGTTAGTAGGCAATTCAACATCGATATCCAATGACAAGGGTTCAATTTCAAGACTACCCGTTTTTTGAGGATACAAAACTGTTTTTCTGAGTACCACGTAACGAAAACGTTCCCCTTTAAAAATTCCTTCTTCTGCTACTAATTGCTTAATATCAATGTTTTGACTCCAAAAATTATTGTATTTAGGTTTGTCTAATTCCTGCCAATTTGTAATTCCAATATTGTGGCTGAAATACAGCTTATAAACGACCGTAATGGGTTCGTTTAAATATGGATTTGTTTTACTGACATCGGCCACTAAATACAAGGCATCGTTTATGGAAACTGAATTGTCGTTCGGATCTCTGGGTTGTTCAACGGCATCCGAAACTTTTACCGAAATAGGTGTTGTCTTATAAACTTGTCCATTGTGCTCGATTGCAGCTTGTTTAATTGAAATAGTACCCTTTTGTGTAGGCAATAAAAAATAGGAATAAGTTTTATTGAATGAACTTTTACCATTTACCCATGATTGACTCACTTGCTGACTTGGCCCGGCAATCACTCTAAAACCATCAAATGTTGGCGGTACAAAATTATCACCATCTACATTCATGGTGAAATCTACCCTTAATCGTTCATTTAAACCCAACGAGTTTTTACTCACTTTGGCCTCAAACTGAACTTGGGCAAAAATTGCCTGACAGCTTAAAAATACTATGAATAGAAACTTTTTCATTTTTTTTACCAATCTTTTTCCGTTTGAACAGGTTTCGTTTTTACTTTTTGAGCATTCACTTTTTCCTGCACCTTCTTTTCTTCATTATTGACTGCATCTAACAAATTTTGGACACTTTCTTTTGAAATCCCGGATGGTTGTGGCTTTGGCTGACTTTTTTGATCTTGGTCTTTGTTCCTGTCATTTTTATCCTGATTTTTGTCTTTGTCGCCGTCTTTTTTATCTTCCTTTTTATCTTTATCTCCGTCATCTTTTTTATCCTGATTTTTGTCGTCTTTTTTGTCGTCTTTTTTGTCTTTTTCAGGATCTTCCGGATTGTTTTTTAAATACAGTTTTGCCAAGGCATAATTATATCGGGTTTCTTCATCGGTTGGATTATTCCGTAAGGCATTTTTATAGCTTTCAACGGCTTTTGCATATTGCTTTTCTTTCATAAACACATTGCCTAAATTGTGAAAAGCTTTGTGTTTTTCCGGTTTAGTTTTGGCTTTTTCTATGGCTTTCGCATAAGCATATTTTGCTTCGCTTGGCTGATTTTGTTTATAAATAGAATTTCCTAAATTATAGGCTGGTGTGGCTCCGGAAACTCCTTTAGAATTTGAAACACGGTATTGTGCTTCTGCTTCTGTAAAATTTTTAGCCACAAATTCTTTATTAGCTTTTGGCAATACTTTATCTTTTTCTTTTTTCTCTTCCTGAGCTTGTAGAAAATAGGATAGCATTAAAAGTAAAATGGTTAAATTTTGTTTCATGCTTTCTTTTCATTAAATAAATTCAACTTGTTTATCCATCCAGTTTTTCGTTCCAATAGAAAAACATCTATCATTAATAATAAAAAAGCAAAACCTAAAAACCATTGAAACTGTGATTGAAAATCAGCAATTTGTGTCGTTTCAAATTCTGTTTTTTCAATATTATCCAAGGCTTTTTTAACGTATTCTAGCACTTCTTTGGTGTTGCTCCCATATACATAACCCCCTTTGGTTCCTTTTCCAATTTGTTTTAGAACTTCGGTGTTTAATTTTGTAACAACCATCTCATCATTTTGGTCTCGTTTAAAACTTTCCACAACACCATTTCTTTTGAGTGGAATTGGGCCACCTTTTTCTGTTCCAACACCGATGGTAATAATTTTTGCTTTTATTTTTTTGGCTTCTTCAATGGCTCCTTCAAAACCTTCTGAATGATCTTCACCATCAGAAATTAAAACAATCAATTTATTTGTCGAATTGCCTTTGTCAAAATAGTTAGCCGACAACCTAATTGCATCTTCCAATGAAGTTCCTTGTGAGGAAACCATATCAGTATTCATGCTTTGCAAATACATTTTGGCCACACCGTAATCGGTTGTTATGGGCAAAACTGGGAAAGCACTACCTGCATAAGCTACAATTCCGATTCTATCACTTCCCAACTGATTAATGATTTGAGAAACAATTTGTTTGGATTTATCTAATCGGTTAGGAGCAACATCTTCTGCCAACATACTTTTTGAAACGTCGATGGCAAATACCACATCAATTCCCTCTCGTTTGACAGTTTCTAATTTAGTGCCAATTTTTGGATTTACTAATCCTATGACGATGCAAACAAAAGCGAATAACAAAACAACAATTTTCAAAATCGGTTTAAAAATTGATTTATCAGGGCTTAATTTTTTTACCAATTCAATATCCCCAAATTCACGTTGCTTTTTTCTTTTCCAATATAAATTGAATAGAAAAAGCAGCACAATTATTGGGATAATGGCTAAAAAGTATAAATATTTTTTTTCGTCCAGTTCGTACATGTTATATAAAACCTCTAAAAATCGTTTGTCTTAACAAAATTTCTACCAATAATAATAACCCGGCAATCCAAACAAAAGGACGAAACTTTTCGTCGAAATTATAAAACTTTTGTTCTTCTATTTCTGTTGTTTCTAATTTATTAATTTCTTCATAAATTTCTTTGAGTTTGCTATTGCTAGTGGCTCTGAAATATTTTCCATCTGTTTTTTTTGCGATGCTTTTCATTAAAGCTTCATCAATTTCTACAGGCATCATTCGGAATAAAAAACCTCCGTTAGGTGCATAGGCATAAGGAAACTCAGCCATGCCATTTGTTCCTAAACCTATTGTATAAACTTTTATTCCATATTCTCTTGCAATATCAGCTGCCGTTTCAGGCTCTATAAATCCGGCATTGTTCACCCCATCTGTCAACAATATGATGACTCTGCTTTTTGCTTTACTGTCTTTTAATCGATTAACGGCAGTGGCCAAACCCATTCCTATTCCGGTTCCATCTTTAATAATATTATCATATTGAATACTTTTGATGGTATTAATCACAACCGATTTATCACTGGTTACAGGCGATTTTGTATAACTTTCAGCAGCATAAACCACTATACCAAACCGATCATTTGGACGGTCATTTACAAAATTAGCAGCCACTTTTTTTAACGATTCCAATCGATTTGGTTTTAAATCTTTGGCTAACATACTCCCGGAAACGTCGGTTGCCATTACAATATCAATTCCACGAGTGGTTTTTGTTTTATTACTGATATCAACGGTTCTTGGTCTTGCTAAAGCAACAATTAAAAAACTTAAAACTAAAATTCTTAACACAAAAAGAATTGGTTTTAGTTTAGGCAAGACTGAACTTTTTACTTTAAATCCTTTCAAAGAACTCACTTTTAATGTTGCCGTTTGTTTATTTCGCTTCCAAATATACCAAGCTATTGCAACCGGCAATAAAGTGAATAACCAAAAAAACTGTGGATGTAAAAAGGTGATGTTTTCCATAGTTATTTCATTTTGGCAATTTCAACAGAATTCATAATTCGTTCTGTGATTTGATTAGCTGATTCATCTCCTTCATCTTGTAACACCATGACTTGTTGCAAACCTCCCTCTTGAGAAAAGTAAATCATTTCATAATAGGCTTTTCTGCTTTTCTTAGTTATCGGATCAATAATTGTCATTGTACCGTAGCCTCTTAATCCATTAAAACCTTCTTTAGAACTGAATTCTTCTTGTTTTAATAAAATATTCTGTGCTCCTTGTGCTTCCATTATTTTGAGCGACCCTTCCATTGCTTTTGCTAAGTCAATCTTAATTTCTTCTTTAAATTTATTAGTCATTATAACAATGTAATAATGATCTAAAATAGCTCCATATCCAAACATTTGCATGTCTTTCATCAAGGAAGCCGATTCTTTGTTCATGTATTTAGAAACATCCATTCGTTTCAACACTTTTGGAGTTTCAATTTTTATGGGTGGATTACCGTATTCGCTCAAAACCCATTCCCCTTCCAATAACTCTTTGGTTGGATGACCAATGATTGTGTCTTTTACAAATTCAAATCCTTTGGTTACAATTAAAATTCCCGTCACTACAAAAAGTAAAACTATAAATGATAAAACAAGAGTTGTGATTTTACGTTTTCTTTTTCTTTTTAGGATTTTATCTTTGTTAAAATTATTGTCTATTAACTCCTCTTCTACAACTTCCGGAATTGATTGGTGAATTTTATAAATTGTTTTTTCAATTTTCGATTTGTCTTCTACAATTTCAAATTCAAGTGGTTTTGATTTGGCAAATTTTACTAAATCTGCTTGCTTTAAAACCTTTTCGAGGTTTTTTATCGTTTCATCATTTAAAGCTAATTTCTTTTTTACAATCGCAATTTTGAAAGCTGCAATCAATTCGTCGGTTGTGCTTTCCATTGCCGGAATTTCAATGGCTTCCTCAATATATGTTCGGACAATATCTGTCAACTCAGAATAATAAGCTTTCACTTCTCCTCTTTCTACTAAGCTCTTTTTTTCTAATGTTTTTAGGTGAGCTGTTGCTTTTTCTATCGGCGAAGCATAAACAATTTCTTCAACTTTAGGTTTTTTGTTTTTTTGAATTAAATAATAAATCAAATAACCAATTCCTGCTAATACAACTAAAATTAATAGGTATACCCACCAAGGCCTTCCGTCATTATCAACTTGGGTAATATCTTTAATATCATACATCTGTTGTTTTAACGTATCAACTACCACATTTGAAATTTCAACCAAAACACTATCAGTTGGATAAGGTTTTGAATTGATTATAACCTGTAGAGAAGGAATGACAAATTTTCCGCTATCAAATTGAGTTAAACCATATTTCTTGATTAGTTGATACTTAAAATTTTCCTTGATTGTATCGGTAGGATAACTTTCAAGTACTTCTAAACGTCCAAATAATTTACCTTCCGGAAAAGTCACTTTTGAAAGTGTATCAACCGTAGTTTTTAAAGTCAAATTAATTTGAGCTCCTATTTTAACTTTAGTACTATCTACCGAAGTTGTCACTCTTTTTTGTTGAGCAAAAACTAAGGTTGAGAACAGAATAAAGAATATATATAATTTTATTTTCATGTTTTGTTTCACAGCTATTCACAAAGGTTAGTTTGAAATTTGCTAATGATTATCTGGATTTAAAGTAGCTTAATAATTTAGTTACATAACTTTCATCTACTCTTGTGTTTACAGTTCCTGAACCACATTTTGAAAAAGTTTCTTTGAAAAAAATTACTTTTTCGTGGTAATATTTTTCATACTCCATCCTAATCGATTTTGAATTGGTGTTTACCAACATTGTTTCGCCTGTTTCAGCATCGAGCATATTTACCATTCCGATATTTGGCATTTTTTCTTCACGAATATCAAACACTCGAATTCCGGTTATATCATGCTTTTTCCCTGCAATTTTAAGGGTGTGTTCATAATTATCCTCGGTAATAAAATCAGAAATAAAAAAAACAATAGCTTTCTTTTTCATCACACTGGATAAAAATTTCAATGCATTTGAAATATTGGTTTTATTGCTTTTGGGTTGAAATTCGATTAATTCACGAATAATTCGCAACACATGCGATTTCCCTTTTTTGGGAGGAATATAAAGCTCAATTTCATCGGAAAATAAAATCAAACCAATTTTGTCGTTGTTTTGAGTAGCTGAAAAAGCCATTGTTGCTGCTATCTCCGTTACAATTTCACTTTTCAACTGATTTTTTGTTCCAAAACTTTCAGAACCGGAAATATCTACCATTAACATCATGGTCAACTCACGTTCTTCTTCAAAAACTTTGATATAGGGTTCGTTGTAGCGAGCCGTTACATTCCAATCAATGGCTCGAACATCATCACCAAATTGATACTGACGCACTTCTGAAAAAGTCATCCCACGGCCTTTAAACGACGTGTGGTATTCACCTGAAAAGATGTGATCACTCAATCTTCGGGTTTTAATTTCTATTTTTCGTACTTTTTTGAGTAGGTCTTTTGTTTCCATAATTTAGTTACGGGTTACGGGTTATAGGTTACGGGTTTTTAAATAACTTTAAAACTCGCAACTTTTAAAACTCGCAACTTATATTAAGGTACTTCAATCTCATTAACTATTTTGTTGATAATTTCAACTGAAGTAATATTTTCAGCTTCTGCCTCATACGTGATGCCTATTCTATGACGCAACACATCGTGAACCACTGCACGAACGTCTTCCGGAATTACATAACCACGACGTTTGATAAATGCATAACATTTTGCTGCAGTAGCTAAATTGATACTTCCTCGGGGAGATGAACCGAAACTGATTAATGGTTTTAGACTTTCTAATTTATATTTTTCAGGGAAACGTGTAGCGAAGATGATATCTAAAATATATTTTTCAATTTTTTCATCCATGTAAACTTCACGAACTGCTTCTTGTGCTCTCAAGATTTGTTCAATAGAAATGACGGCGTTTACTTTTTCATGACTTCCTTTTAAATTTTGACGAATAACCATTCGTTCGTCTTCCATTTTTGGATAATCAATTACTGTTTTTAACATGAAACGATCGACTTGAGCTTCCGGTAAAGGATAAGTTCCCTCTTGTTCGATTGGATTTTGAGTAGCTAATACTAAAAAAGGTTTGTCTAATTTAAAAGTAGTATCCCCAATGGTCACTTGTTTTTCCTGCATGGCTTCCAGTAAAGCAGATTGCACTTTTGCCGGAGCACGATTAATCTCATCGGCAAGTACAAAATTTGCAAAAATTGGTCCTTTTTTAATGGAAAATTCATTTTGCTTAATGTTATAAATCATGGTTCCTACCACATCGGCAGGTAATAAATCCGGCGTAAATTGAATTCTGCTGAATGAACCTTGTACAGCTTGTGATAATGTATTAATGGCAAGTGTTTTTGCTAATCCCGGCACACCTTCTAACAAGATGTGACCTTGACCTAAAAGACCTATCAACAATCGTTCAATCATGTGCTTTTGTCCGACAATGACTTTGTTCATTTCATAGGTAAGCAAGTCGATAAACGCACTTTCTCTTTCAATTTTCTCATTAATCGCTCTAATGTCTAGAGTCGTAGTGTTTTCTTCCATAATTCATTTTTTAAAGGCACGAAATTACTATCAATTTTTTAACAGTGCAAATTGAAAATTTTATTCCTTTCAAGATGTTAATATAGCGTTAAAAGTTCTTTTAAAACATGGGTTTTAAGAGTGATTTGTGATTTAGTTTTTATAATTTTAAGACCTGAAGGAAATGGATGAAAAAGGAATGAAGAAAAACAGAAGAATTTCTTGAAAAAAGTCAATATTATTAAATTTATCAATACAATACTATGAAAACTAACTTATCTACTGTTATTGCAGGAACCATGAATTGGGGTGTTTGGGACAAAAATTTAAGCTCAGATGAAATGGCAAATTTGATTCATGTTTGTTTAGAAAACAAAATTACAACATTTGACCATGCTGATATTTATGGAGGATATACCACAGAATCCACTTTTGGAATTGGATTAAAAAAAAGTAAATTAGATCGTTCTAAAATTCAATTAATTTCAAAATGTGGCATTCAACATGTTTGTGATACAAGAAACAACAGAATCAAACACTATGATTATTCGAAGGAATATATTTTTTGGTCAGTAGAAAATTCCCTTAAAAATTTACAGACCGATTATTTAGATGTTTTTTTATTACACAGACCCAGTCCACTGATGGTAGCCGATGAAATTGCTGAAGCGGTGGAACAATTAAAAAAAGACGGTAAAATTTTAGATTTTGGATTGTCGAATTTTACGCCTTCACAAACAGATTTAATACAGCAAAAAACAAAAGTTTCTTATAATCAAATTCAGTTTTCGGCAACCGATTTTCAACCAATGCTGGATGGAACTTTAGACCACATGCAGTTTCACCAAATACGTCCGATGGCATGGAATCCGTTAGGAACCGTTTTTAGAGAAGACACTGACCAAA
>JAKLIC010000130.1 GCA_022709825.1 Bacteroidota bacterium
TACCACTTTAAGTAGTATTGTTTTAGGTTCTCAATCCGGAAGTGAATTTACTGTTAGCTATTATGCTAGTTTGAGCGATGCTTCCAGTCAAATCAACTCTTTTAGTTCCTCTGAATTACAGTTGGTTTATGTAAGAGTAAATAATACATTGGTACCTGATTGTTTTGATATCAAACCAATTACTATAATTGTCAATAAAATTCCTGAACCAACTCCATTAGATGGTATTGTTTGTATAGAAAGTGAAACAGGAAATCTATTAAATCCATATACCATTTTTAGCGGTCTATCCTCTACTACTCATACATTTGAATGGTATTTAGATACAACATTAATTGAAGGTGCAACAGGAAGTTCTTTACAAGTAATGGCCCCTGGTGTATATAGTGTAATTGCAACCAGTTTAGCAACAGGATGCTCGTCTGAACCAACTCCTGCAGAAGTGTTAGCTTCAGAACCGGCTGCTATTAACTTTACTGTAAGCATGGCTTTTAGTAGCACTAATTCTATAACCATAAATGCAAACGGTGTAGGTGGGAATTATGAATATTCATTAGATGGCAGTCCCTTTCAAGACAATCCTACGTTTGATAATGTTGCTTCCGGTATTCATTCTGTTACTGTTCGTGATAAAAATGGTTGTGGCTCTGCTACAGACACTGTTTTAGTAATCAACTATCCTAAATTCTTCACACCAAATGGAGACGGATACAATGACACTTGGAATATAGTTGATTTAAAAGAACAAGTTAAAGCCACTATCTATATTTATGATCGATATGGTAAATTTATTGCCCAATTATTCCCGAACAAAAAAGGTTGGGATGGATTATACAACGGTCAACAAATGCCTTCTTCTGATTATTGGTTTACAGTAACTTATGAAGAAAATAATCAAACCAAAGAATTCAAATCTCACTTTTCATTGAAGAGATAGTTTTATATTGTTTTGTTGTTTAGAAATTAAAGACCTTCCACGTGAAGGTCTTTTTTTTTTACCTATAACATTTTGATCTATTTGATTTCTTTTGGTTATATCACCTTTCTGCAAATCAAAGTTATCTTTCATTTAAATCTCAATTATTATGACTAACGAATAGAAAAGACTACAAACAATTGTAAGATAATTTTAATACTCATAAAAAAAGCCGCCTAAAGTTTTTATTTAGACGGCTTCTTTTTTAATTCTCTTTATCAAACATTAACTCTTTTACTTTTTCCTTGTCTTGTTTGTTTTTAGTTAAATCAAACATAGTTCCAAAAACACGATCCCAAAATGTATTACTCACTCCAAAACCCAAATGTTCATCTTTATAATGATGCAATTGATGATTTCTCCACAAAGGTTGCATAAATTTAAAGGGAGGATCAAAAGCATGAATGGCATAATGCATAGAGGCATAGGAAAGATAGCCAATCATAAATCCCGGAAAAAAAGCCCAATTATATTTACCTAAAAAAAGATAATGGAATAAAAATAAGACAGTTGCTAAAATCAAACTGGGAACCAAAGGCATAAATAATCGTTGTCTGTCGCGGGGATATTCATGGTGATTTCCGTGCAAAATATAAGCTACTTTTTGTGTTTTTATATTATCACTAACCATGTGAAAAAGAAATCGGTGAGCAATATATTCAAAAAAAGTCCAATAAATCATTCCTGCAAAAAACAACAATACAATAGTTTTAATTTCTAATCCATAAACTTGATTAGCCCTAAAAAGTATATAACTTAGTATTGGAATATAAACACCCCAAATAATTCCTGGGTGAGTTTTTGTCAACATTTCTAGAATATCACTTTCGAAAAGTCTGGCTTGACCAGTGTGTTGCACTCTCTTGGATTTCATTTTTAAAAAGTTTAAAATAACAAACAAAAACGCAAAATTATAAAAAAGTTACATACTATAGAATACCGATAAATTATTATTAACAACTATTTTACCATTTTATAATTACACTTCCCCAAGTAAAACCACTACCAAATGCTGCTAATACAACAATATCTCCTTTTTTTATTTTGTCTTGCTCCCAAGCCTCAGTTAAGGCAATTGGAATAGATGCTGCAGTTGTATTTCCGTATTTTTGAATATTATTAAAAACTTGTTCTTCTGATAATTTAAATTTGTGTTGAATAAATTGAGAAATCCTCAAATTTGCTTGATGAGGAATAAGCAAACTGATATCAGAAACTGATAAATTATTAGCCTGTAAACCTTCATTAATTACTTCACTGAATCGAACAACTGCATTTTTAAATACAAATTGCCCATTCATGTAGGGATAATAACTTTCATCATTAGGATCATTATCTTTAATAATATCAGTCACCCAGCGTTTCCCCATCCCGGGTGCAACTACAGCTAATTCTTCTGCATGAATCCCTTCAGAATGTAAATGAGTGGAAAGAATTCCGCTGGTTAAATCTTCCTCTCTGGAAAGTACTGCTGCTCCTGCCCCATCTCCAAAAATAACAGATACACCTCTTCCTCTGTCAGTCATGTCTAATCCATACGATTGCAATTCAGAGCCAATCACTAAAATATTTTTATACATTCCTGTTTTTATATATTGGTCCGCAACAGAAACAGCATAAACAAAACCCGAACATTGATTTCGTACATCCAAAGCTCCAATCGTATTTAACCCCAAATCTCGTTGCACTAAAACACCCGGACCAGGAAAATAATAATCCGGACTTAAAGTGGCAAAAACAATAAAATCAATATCTTCTTTTGCTACACCGGATCTTTCTATAGCTATTTGAGCGGCCTTTACACCCATCGATGTTGTTGTGTTACCATCACCTATTTGAACATGTCTGCGTTCTTTTATTCCGGTTCGCTCCTGAATCCATTCATCATTTGTATCCATTAATTTTGACAAATCATCGTTGGTCACAATATTTTCAGGCACATAAAACCCTAATCCGGCTATTTTTGAATGATACATATTTTGCTTTTTTAATAAAATTAGTTACACAAATTTAGCAATCTTTTAAAAAGTATCGCTAAAAATGACTTCGTTTTTAATAATAATCAAAATAACAACTTCTTCTTGTTATTTGGCACCCTTATTGTTAAATATAATTTACATTTAGCATTTTGTTAAGAGCCTGATTAATGTCTAACTAGTATATTTGAAACGAAATTTATTACCATGAGATTTATATTGCCTGTTTTATTTTATTTTATTTTGGTTCCTGTAACCCAGGCACAATTTGACAATACAAATAAGTCAACTTCATTTGGTGGTAATTTTGGAGTGACACCAAGCACAACCGGAAGTTCACTCTTCACACCAAAAAGCACGCCTTCCCCTGAACCTAATACAACTCCTCTACGAGAAGAAAAAAAAATTGACCTAACTCAAAATTATGGTCTGATGGAGAAAAAATTTGAGGTAAAACCAAATTACCTCACCGGTGAAGTTGAAATGAAAGAAGAATATAAACGAGGTAAATATTTTGGCGATTTTAGAAGTAAATCAAAATTCATTAAAGTAATGTGCCGAGACCATGAAGCAGTTGATGGTGACCGAGTTAGCATTTACCTGAATGATAAATTAGTTCAAAGCAGTGTTTACTTAACAGAATCATTCAAAGTCTACTTTATAGAACTTCAACCCGGATTTAATAATCTCGAATTTTTAGCTTTAAATCAAGGTGAATCCGGTCCAAATACAGCTCAATTTGCAGTTCAGGACGAATTTGGAAATGTAATTATGTCAGATATTTGGAATTTAGCGACCGGAGCTAAAGCATCTCTTATCGTAGTAAAAGAATAATACGCTCTTCTTCTTCTTCCCTATTTTAACAGATTTTTTAGAAGTTTGGATTTATTATGTGCTATTTTTAGTGGCACAAATATTTCAAAATTAATCTTTATGAAAATTCAATTATTTCTGTTTCTTTTAGTGAGCTATTTTGTTTCGGCTCAGGAAAATTTAACCTATCAAAAACCTCCCAAAGAAATTTTGGAATTGGCAGATTACGAAAGAGCTCCAACGGTCAACATGGATACCAATAAAGAATACATGTTGTTATCCTACAGAAGTACTTATAAAACATTGGATGAATTGAATCAAGAAGAAATGCGTTTAGGCGGACTTCGCATTAATCCTGTTACAAATATTTCAAGTACTGTTACTTATGTTAACAACCTGAAATTGCGAAAAATTGCTGATAAAGATGAAATTCAAGTCAAAGGTTTACCGGAAAACCCTAAAATAAGCAACCTTTCAATGGCACCAAACCAAAAGAAAATTGCTTTTTCACACACTACAAATACAGGAGTCGAACTTTGGATCATTGATGTTGTTACAGCTCAAGCGACTAAACTAACCGAGGCTACCGTTAATGCAAATATGGGGAATCCATTTAGTTGGTTTGCTGATAGTCAATCTATTTTAGTTCGAATGTTAGTTCAAAACCGTCCTGCCTTAATTGATGTTAAAAAAGATTTACCAACCGGACCTACGGTTTCCACTAGTGCTGGAAATGTTTCACAAAACAGAACATACCAAGATTTGTT
>JAKLIC010000131.1 GCA_022709825.1 Bacteroidota bacterium
TTGCTCCAACTTTTATTTCTGTTATTATGGCGGGTAAAGTAGGTTCATTTATCACCTCCAGCATCGGAACTATGCGGGTAACTGAGCAAATAGATGCTTTAGAAGTTATGGGGGTTAATTCATTAAACTATTTAGTATTTCCCAAAATTATAGCTATGTTATTTTACCCTTTTTTAATTGGGCTGAGTATGTTTTTAGGAATTCTAGGTGGCTGGATGGCTGGTGTTTATGGAGGTTTTTCAAATAGTGAAGATTTTATTCGTGGGATACAAACCAATTTCATTCCGTTTCATATTACCTATGCATTTATCAAAACCTTGGTTTTTGCATTTCTGTTAGCTACTATTCCATCCTACCATGGTTTTTATATGAAAGGTGGTGCATTAGAAGTTGGAAAAGCAAGTACGGTATCATTTGTTTGGACTTCCGTTGCTATTATTCTGTTTAATTATATTTTAACTCAATTATTATTAAGCAAATGATAGAAATTAAAAATATTGAAAAATCATTTGGTGATACTCAAGTTTTAAAGGGTATTTCTACCATTTTTGAAACAGGAAAGACTAATTTGATTATTGGCCAAAGTGGATCAGGTAAAACTGTTTTATTGAAATCTTTATTAGGTATTCATACTCCTGACAAAGGCACCATTTCTTTTGATGGAAGAATTTATTCTGAATTAAATTCAAATGAAAAAAGAGCTTTACGAACAGAAATTGGCATGGTATTTCAAGGCAGTGCCTTATTTGACAGCATGACCGTAGAAGAAAATGTTGGTTTTCCATTAACCATGTTTTCAAATAAAACAAAAGATGAAATCAAAGAACGTGTTGATTTTGTTTTAAAACGTGTCAACCTAATCGATGCAAATTCAAAAAAACCCTCAGAAATTTCCGGAGGAATGCAAAAACGGGTTGCTATTGCAAGAGCAATCGTAAACAATCCAAAATATTTATTCTGTGATGAGCCCAATTCCGGACTTGATCCAAAAACTGCCATTGTTATTGATAATTTAATTAAGGAAATTACAGAAGAATATAATATCACAACAGTCATCAACACACATGATATGAATTCTGTAATGGAAATTGGTCAAAAAATTATCTTTCTAAAAGAAGGCATCCTAGCATGGGAAGGAACCAAAAAAGATATTTTTAAAACCGATAACGAAGCAATAGTAGACTTTGTTTACTCCTCTAATCTTTTCAAAAAAATCAGAAAAGCCCAAAACAAGGAAGACAAATAATACAGTTTATTTTATTCTGAATAATTTACCGATAAGTTTTCGAACATCATCTAATCGTTCTATGTTTTCGGTAAAGGTTTCTAATGCGGCTGAGCTCTTTAAATCCAATTTACTTCCTGACAAAGTAGATTGCAACGGATAAACTATCAGTACATTATTTTTATCAAAATATTTATTCATGAAACCGGGAATATTACTCATCACCGAGTTATAAGAAAGATTTAATTTTCTACTCATTACAACTACTAAAGTATCGTCTTTGTTGATGTGACGAGATAAAATTAAGAAATCATCCCAATCAGAAAACAAATTAAATTCAGCATCTACAGGATGTTTAGCATGGATGTCTTTTATAAAATTTATTGTCGTTTCAGAGCCATAAAAAACAATTTTAGAACTCGTGTTTTTTCCTAAATTCCAAATTTTAATGAGCCAAAACGGAAACCCAATTTCACGCTCCGCACGCTCCGGAATGACAACGATAAATCGTTTTACTGTTGACAATGGCTGAACAGATTTATAAATAAAAGTAGTTGTTTTACATTTATTTAAAATTCCGTCAGTTAAAGGTCCAAATAAAGAATCTGATGCTCCAAGAGATTCTGTTTGACCCAGAATAATATCAGATATTTTATGCTCTTTAACAACACTTGAAACACCATTTAAGATGTTTAAGTCATATCGCATAAGCATATTTAAAGAATTGTCTGTTGAAGAAGCAACTACAGCTGCTCTTTTTACAATTTTTTGAGCTTTACTTTCTAAAACTGCTGTTGATGCATTATTGCTAATTACATTCAAAGCAAATAATCCGGTTTTATTTTTTTTCGATTTTATAGTTACTGCGAGGTTAATTAATTCATCAACTGTATCAACACTTTTCATCGGAATTAAGATTTTTTCATCGCTTTCAATCACAACATCATCTTCACTATCCGTTTCATCATTTTCAGCCAAAGCAATATTATAGGCTCCTTTTTGAGCCACAAATGAGGCAATAGTACAAGTAATTAAAATCATTAAAATGGTTCCATTTAACACATTTTCATTGAGTAGTCGGTTAGGCATTTTAATGTCAGCCAATTTTCCATTGACAAAACTCATTTGTGTTTTATCATTTAATTTAAAAGAGCCTTTTGCCTCAATATTATTAACAAAAGCAATACTTCCCAAAGTTGGGTATTCCCCTTTCTTCAATTCACTGAATACTATAACTTGATTGTTTTCAGTTGTTAATTTATTGTTTTTAAGATGTACTTCATTATAAGAATTTACACTTTTATAATCTACAATAATATTAAAACCAACTAAAACTGCCGCTAGAGTCGCAGCAGCTTGAGCGTTACTTAGTCCGAATATTAATCGTCTCTCATCTCTTGTATAACCAAACAACTTTTGAGTAATATATGCGGGTAAATATTTTCCAACAATAGCCACAACTGTCATAATTCCTGCTACTTGGATTGTGTCCCAATCTTTAATAAAAGCTTTGTAATCAATTAACATACCAACACCAATCAAGAAAAACGGTATGAAAAGTGCATTCCCCACAAACTCAATACGATTCATTAAGGGTGAAGTATATGGAATTAATCGATTCAATGCTAAACCCGTTAAGAAAGCTCCAATAATAGCCTCAATACCGGCTAATTCCGCCAGTGTACAACCCAAAAACACCATCGCCAACACAAAAATATATTGTGAAATATTATCATCATACCGTTTAAAAAACCAACGCCCTATTATTGGAAAAATAAGCATCACGACCAATCCAAAAAGAATGACTGAAAAACCTAAACGAATCCAAAATTCCTGATTTATTTCACCGGTTTGCATGCCTGCAATAACTGCAAGAACTAAAAGAGCGAGAGTATCAGTAATCATGGTGCCTCCAACAGCTACAGTTACAGCTCTGTTTTTGGCAACACCCAATTTACTGATTAATGGATAAGCAATTAAAGTATGTGAAGCAAACATACTGGCAAGTAATACTGAGGTTGCAATTGAAAAATCCAATACATAAATACCCACAACTGTTCCCAATATCATTGGAATTGAAAAAGTAAGCATTCCAAAAACTAAACTTTTAGAACTGTTTTTCTTAAATTCAGCCAAATCAATTTCTAAACCGGCTAAGAACATGATGTATTGTAATCCTACAGTTCCAAATAAAATAATACTCATATCACGAGCAATCAAATTTAAACCGTTCGGACCAATAATCGCTCCGGCAATAATCAAACCTATGAGATGTGGAATTCGCAACTTGTTCAGTAAAATAGGTGCAAACAGAATGATAAATAAGATCAAAGAGAACAGCAAAACCGGATTCTTGAGTGGTAAAGTGAAATCAATGCCTATTAAAAATATCATTTTGTTTAATTATTTCTAATTACTCCGTTGCTTTTTTCATAATTGATTTAATCTCTTGCTCTTTATCTTTTGGGTAAATTAGCAAAACATTTCCTTCATCTACAATAATAAAATTATCTAAGCCGTCGATAACAATTAGTTTTTTATCATGAGCCCTGATAATATTATTTGTTGCGTTTTCCAAAATTACTTTTGAATTAACTACTGCATTATTTTGTTCATCTTTATCCAATTTATCGTATAATGAACCCCAAGTGCCTAAATCATTCCAGTCGAAGGTGGCGGGTAACACAAAAACATTTTGTGCGTTTTCTAAAATGGCATAATCAATTGAAATATTTTCAGCTTCTGCATAATTTTGATTTATAAATTCTTTTTCTTCTGAACTATTTAGCTGACTGTAACCATTCATGAATAATTGATTCATTTGAGGTTGGAATTTTAAAAATGCTTCAGTTATCGATTGTACGGACCAAATAAAAATGCCCCCATTCCAAAGAAAATTTCCGCTTTTCAAGAACGATTTTGCCGTTTCATAGTCAGGCTTTTCGCTAAATTGGTTGACTTTTTTTATCGGATTGTTATCTGTTTTATCAAATTCGATGTACCCAAAACCGGTATTGGGAAAAGTGGGCTGAATACCTAAAGTCAATAACGCATTTTCTTTTTTACAATAGTCAAAACACTGTTGTAAATTGGCATTAAATGCATTTTCATCTTCAATCCAATGATCGCTTGGAGCTACAACCATCAAAGCATTCGGATTCATTTTTTGAATTTTCAAGGAAGCATATAAAATACACGGAGCGGTATTTCGCATAGCGGGTTCCAACAAAACCTGTTCTTGTTTCACCATCGGCAGCTGTTGAAACACCAAATCATTGTA